>CAYJMZ010000150.1:0-1382 GCA_964370995.1 uncultured Fimbriimonadaceae bacterium
CGGGGATCGGGGATCGGACGGGGAAAGGATTGAGGATTGAGGATTGAGGATTGAGGATTGAGGATTGAGAAGCTCCTTCGCGCCACTCCCTCCGATCCCCGATCCCTGATCCCTGATCCCTGAACCCTGCTACCTCTAGAACAGAACGGGGCGTTCGAGTTGGCGCAGGTTGAGCAAGAGACCCACGGCGGCCATGCACAGCCACATCGCCGTGCCGCCGTACGAGAGGAACGGCAGCCACAGGCCGACGACGGGCAGCAATTGCAGGTTCATGGCCAAGTTCACGATCGCGTGGAACGCAAACACGCCCAGCAGTCCCGCGGCAGCCATCTTGGCGAAGGGGTCCACCGCGCGCAACACCACCAGCCACACCCGGTACAGGAAGAACCCGAACATCGCGAGCACCAGGGAAGAACCCACCAACCCGCCCTCCTCGCCGACGACGGTGAAGATGAAGTCGGTCTGCTGCTCGGGGACGTTCCCCGCCTCCTTCTGTTCGCCCTTGAGGAACCCCGAGCCCATCACCCCACCGACGCCAAACGCGATCTGCGCGTGGCTGCTCTGGTAGCCGCTGCCACTCTCGTCGCTTTGGAACATCGCAATGATGCGGCTTTTCTGTTCGTCGGTCATGATTCCCGGGACGGTAAAGGCGGAACCCAGGATCGCAACCGCGGCCCCCACCGTGCCGAACAGGTACTTCGCCGGCACCCCCGCGACCGTGGAAATCGCGACCCACACCACCAGGATCACGAGCGCTCCGCCGAGGTGGGGCTGTTTGAAGATCAAGATCATCGGGACGGCAATGTGCACGAAAGATAGCGCAAACGTGGAGAATTCCTTGATACGATCCGCGCGGTTGGCGAGAAAGGTTGCCAAGGTGAGGGTCACGAACAGCTTTGCCATCTCGCTCGGCTGAAAATCAAGCGGGCCCAAAGCGATCCACCGCAGGGCGCCTCCACCACTTCGCCCGATGACGAGCACGGCGAGCAACAGCGCCACGTTCGCCGCGTAGAGGAACCACGAACCGCGCTGCCACGAACGTGCCGGCACCCGCAGAAACAGCGCGAATGGGACCACCCCCACCGCCACGCGCAGCAGTTGTTTGGAGAAGTAGTGCGCCTCGGGCCGGGCGTGCTGGATGCTGTAGAGGGACAGCAGACCCACCATCACCAGCACCGCGGCCGCAAGGAGCAGCCACCAATCGAACTGGCGGAGGCTGCGCGCCCGATCCTCTGCGCCAAGTCGGGGCGTGATCGGCAGAGCGCGAACGCCCATGGCCTAACCCGGTTCCCGCGCCGACCCTGCCCCAAAGGCACGCTTGACCACCCCATGCCCCGGAACAATCCAAAAGGTCAACGTTCGCTTGGCAGGTCGAGGTCCGC
>CAYJMZ010000150.1:1392-7288 GCA_964370995.1 uncultured Fimbriimonadaceae bacterium
GGGGCGATGGCGCGTACACCTGCTCCGTGGAGGTGGTCACCGAGCCCTTGGCGGGGTGGACCCGCTCGCCGGCGGTCATCGAACCGCTCCAACTCCAGGTTGCGCCGACTTCCATGGGGAACTTTACGAGAGGCAACGCGGGGTCATAGTGCTCGCCTCCGGCAACCTTCAGGCTGAAGGCGTCCTTGCCCGCCACGTAACGCTCCTGCTGCACGATCTCGCCGTGGGCCCACAGTTCGAGCACCACATCGGAGCCCTCTTCGCGGCGCTTGACCTTGACGGGGATCTCGGTGCCGGCAAGTACGAGTCGCGCCTTCTCGCCAGGAAAAGCATCAGCCATCAGCACACGGGCTTCGGCGATGGACGGCCCCGTGCCTGGTGGTCCGTCGGGTCGGCACCCGCACCCGACCGCGGCCACGATGACCGCGGCGAGCAGGGGGAGTCTCACCAAGTTGCTCCCTTGCCGGGCTCGAACTTGATCAGCTTGCGCTCGAACTTCGTGGTGGTGGTTCCGACCTTGCCTTCGCCGTGTATCTCCACGAGCCCGACACCCTTGGCATAGAGGGCAGTCTGCCTGTTCTGAATCCCGGTGACCGCGGACCCGCCCACCGTGGCGTCCACCTTGAGCTCCATGATTTCGCGGTCGATGGCGAGCACCGCCCGCACACCTTTCGGGGCGGACTCGCACTTCATGGTCAAAAGGGCGGGCTCGTTGGCCAGTTCGGTCTCGCCGGAGTAGTCCCACTTCATCCTCGCGTTGCCGACTTTGAGGATGGGAATCGGCATCGAAAGGGGTTTCTTGGGGTCGTACGCCACGAGGTACACGGTGTCGCCCTCGACGCGGTAGTAGAGCGTGTCGTACACGTGGCCCTGGAGCGAGGACGCAATCGGCGTCGCCATCTTCTCGCCGACCATTACGGGCGCCAGCACTTCGTCGAGGTGCAAGGTCGCCATGCGCGCCACCCTTTCCTCGTAGTGCCACTTCGTCCCGACCTCGAGCGGAAAGAACTCCGCAGCGGAGGGGCCAAGGAGTGCGGCGGCGAGAAGGAGTGTGATCATGGGTTACTTCGTGTTCTGGATCAGAATCGTTTGTTTGGAGCCATCTTTCGAGGTCTCCACGACCTCCATCTTCACGGCGCCCAACCCTTTGACGAACCACGCCCTGGTGCGAATCTCCTTGTGCTCGCCTTGGATCGTGGCGGGGCCGCTCGACTGGATAAGCAGCGCGTCGTACGACCCGGCAGGCGTCTTGATTTTTTGGATGCCGATGACCTTGTTTACGCTCTTGTGCTCGATCGTGATCCCGCCGCCTAGCTCAATTTTCGTTTCCGCGTTCCACTTCGACCCGATGTCGAGCTTGGCTGGCAGCTCGAGCTGGTGCGGGGTGATGGTTCCGATCGTCGAACTCATCGCGTAGATGCCGTCGGCCTCGAGTGAAATGTCGGTGTCTCCGATCAATGCCAGGCCTCCGGTGCGCACAGCCACGAACAGCGCTTTGCCGTCCTTGACCTCTTTGAGGTGGTAGGTCTGCGAGCCGGTCACGATGTCCGGGCTCCCCTCCATGCGGCGCTCGAGGTCCATCGGCTTGTCGTTGCCGAGGCCGTAGTACTCGTACGCCTCGTGCTTGAGGCTGTCGGGCAGGCTCGAGAGCGGCACCGAGGGCACCGTGCGCTGAGGCCCTCCAGCCGATGAGGAGGGGCCGGGCTCGGGTGCCGGAACGGGCGTGGGTTTGTCCTTGGGGCCGCACCCCCATACCGACGCGGCGACGACGGTGGCAAGTGACAAGCGGAGCCAGAGGGTGCGATTCATGGTTACTTCAGGGTGGCGCTCTTGAGTTTCAGCAGTTGGGTGACGGCGACCTTGTTTGTCATGGCCGTTTGCTTGAAGCGCACGATTCCATAGCCGGGCGTCCACCACGCAACGCTGTTGGTGACGCCCTTGAGGTTACCGGACGACCACTGCGTCTGCGTCTCGATCGCGATTCCGGACATCCGACCCCTCTCCGTGTCGATCTCCTGCGGTCCGATCACGGTGCTGTTCGTGGTGGCCGTTCCCTTGTCGCCCGGGGGCACGACGCCGGTCCCGGTCCAGCGGAACTTCGCGCCGGGTTCGATGGGGAACACCACCGCGGGTTGCATGGGAGTGAAGGCGACGTTGGCGACCGAGATTGAAACCTGGAACAGTCCCTTGGCCGTGCGTTGCCACACTTGGCGGTCGACGACCTTGCCGTCCTGCGTGATCTCAAAAACGGCCGTTTCACCACCGTCGGACGGCGTGAGGGTCGTGAGCCGGTACGTGATCTCGCGCGCCGCATCGGTCGCCTGGTTGCTTCCGCTGGCCCGGACACCTTCAAGCACGTACGTCCACTGGTTCCCGACCTTCCAGGGGAACATCTGAGCCTCCTGGCCCGGGGTGAATTTGGCCGCATCGACCTTCTTGGTCGGCTTGGGAGAGTACGAGCCGCCTCCTCCGCTGCCGCATCCGGCCACGAGCACCGCCGCTGCCAATCCGCCTATCCAATATTTGTTGTCAATCATCACTGCTGTTTGCCTCGTTTCTTCGCGTTGTTCATGAGTTGGACCGCGTCGTCCACCAAAGTCTTGTCCGGCAGTTGCGAGATGGTGACCTCGCCTCCGACCAATTCGTGCTCGATGCGTGGCGCCCCGATTGCGATGCCGTCCACGACCAGGAGGAGTTGTGAGCCCACCCGCAATTTGCTGTACTGCCACAGACGCTGCCGGCCGTCGTCGGTCAGGTCGATGCGCAGGTCGTAGAACCGGACCCCGTTCGTGCTGTCGCGCTCGATCCGGGTGGCGCCTTCAATCGAGTCGTCGTTGATCACCACCTGGGCGCTTTGCAAGACTCGTTCCGGAGCGGCGGCGAAGTTTCTCAATCTCTCGGGGTCGATGCGGGCGAGCAGGGCTTGCGACACGTTCTCCCGCGCGTTGGGTTCTGCCTGGAGGCGATCGGCCTCGGTTCGGATGTAGCCGAGGATCATCGCGTGCGTGACGTTCGCCTTCTCCTCGTACTGGGACTCGACGATTTGGCTGAAGACGGGTTTGTAGGGCTGGAGGATTGTGCCGGTCATCACGCGCTTTCCACTCTCGTCGGGCACCTTCACGTCTACGGGGCAGCGCAGCACGATGCCGTTTTGGACGGACGAGAACCGGATCTGGGCCAGCGGCGTGCCGTCCAGGTGCACCCCAAGGTTGTCTTCGAGCCTCGCGCGCAACGACGCGTCGCCGTCGATGGCCCTCTTGACATCCGCGGCGTCCCAGATGACGCGCACCGGGGGCAGGTTTCCCTCGTGGATGTCGTTCATGATCGCGATCAACGCGCTGAGCGCCTTGGTGTCGCCCTGGAGGGTCTGCAGCATCTCGCGGATGGGAATGCGGCGCCTGTCGGACACGTCGCCCGCATCGTCCTTCGTGGTGCTGTTGTCCGGCGCGCTGAACTCCTCGGAAGCCCCCTGAATGAGGGTGGCGATCTGGTTCTGCACGACGATCCGATAGCCCTTTCCGGTGTCCACGCCCAGCAGGTTCACACGGCCTGGCTCGATCTTTGGAAAATGCTTCCCAAGAATCATGGCGGACGTGATGCGGCTGTACGCAAAGCAGCCGCCTGCGACAAGCGCGACAAACCCGATGAAGATCTTGGTTCCTGATCGCATGGCGTGGAATGCACTCCCCACGGGAATTTGGCCCGTGCCTCATTCCAACCCGATTGTACCGGGTGGGGGTTCCCACCTACTCCGAAGGGTTGTACGCGCTGTAAAGTCGGCCCGCCACGATCGCCACCACGATCGAGATCGCGAGGTCGAGCGCGCCTGCGGGGATCGCGGCCAGCGCCGGATGCAGGCCCAACGCCCACAATCCCGCGAACACGCCGATCCCGCCGACGCCTCCGATCACGATCCCCAACATCACCATCAGGTTTCTAAACGAGCGCTGGGTGGGGTCCTCGACGTCTGGAAACAGCACGGTCATGAGGAACACGATCGCGGTGACCAGCAGCGCGGACGGGATCGCGAGGATTGCGGTGCCGGCCAACACCGGAAAGAGGGAAGGCTTGAGCACGCCCGCGGTCAAGCCTCCGAGCCATACCGCCATGGCCGTGGGGGCTGCCTTCGCGGCGATCTCCATGAACACCGTCGTGGACGCGGGGAACGGCAGGGGCTTCTGCAGATCCACGCGTTTGAGCACTTCGACGAACCCGGTCTGTGCCATGCCCATGCCCAGAATCAGCACGGTCACACCCTGCACCACGGTCATCAGGATCTCGATTTCGGAGCCCTTGCCCTCAAGCGCCACCAGTGCCGGGACGGCGTTCATGGCCACGGTGATGAGCAAGAACGCGACGAGCGTGGCGCGCATGGAACGGGTCTGCAGAATGAGGTCCTTCCAAATGAGCGCCAGGGGGCCTTGGAAGCGCAGCCTGTCCGCCCACCGCGCAGGGCGGGCCTTGAACTTGCCGGCGCGCGCGGCCACGGCGATCGACCCGAAGTAGTCGCCCTTCAGGGCCATCGAGCGCACGGAGGCGGCGTCGAACGCGCGCGCGGCGGCCTGGTCGTACAGCCAGTCCGCCTGCGTCATGGCCAGGCGGAACGCGACCACGATCACCAGGGCCAGACCTCCGATCCCGAAGATCGCCGAGCCGATGTCGCCGGTCAGGGGGGCCATCACGAGCTTCGAGGCCAGAGCGGCGGGGAAGAACGCGGCCCGGAGCACCGGGCTCTGGGCGAGGTCGATGAACTGTTGCGGGGTCGACGCGCCCCGCAGTTCGACCGCGATGTATCCCAGCACCCCCGCCAGCACGGCGACGCCCACCGTGGCGATCCAGCGCTTGTTCCGGTCGCTGCGTTCGTCGCTCCGGTTGACGAACAGACTCCCCGCGTACGAGATCGAGACCCAACACATCGCCAGCCCGATCCACGCGACGAACATCATGCGCCCGGTCATTCCCGCGGATTCGGGGAGGCGCACGTTGCGGAACAGCTCCTGCCAGCCTGTCGTGACGGGCCGCAGCCCGACCAGCGTGATGAACAGGGGTAGGAGCAGGTTCACCAGGTACTCGCGGGCGATTCGGAACACCAGCACCAGCTTGTGGGAGACCGGGGTGGGGAACAGCACGTCCACGTCGGCGGGACGGAACCCCTGCTTCGGACTCAGGGCGCCCAGTGCCAGGAACAGGGACAGCGTTGCGAACACGGCAAACACCACGGCCTCGATCGCGGCCATGGGCGGGAAGTCGAGGCGTCCGATCGCCTCGGGCGGAAGGCGCATCCCGCGAGACTGGCGAATCGCCGGGTTCACAAACCACAGGAAGTACCAGCCCACAAAGAACAGCAGGCTGATCAGGCGTTGGGGCGAGGTCAGGGCGCGGCGCAACCCGTTCAGGGTGGTTCTAATCGTTAGGTAGACTAACGGTCGCATCGGCGCCCTCCTCGGTGAGTCGCAGGAACACCTCCTCGAGGCTTTCTCCCTGCACGCTGCCCGACGCCTGCAGCTCGGCGAGGGTGCCCTCGGCGAGTTTGCGCCCCCGCGCGAGGATGATCACCCGGTCGCAGAGCTTCTCCGCGGTGTCCAGCAGGTGCGTGGACACGAGGATCGCGCACCCCTCGTTCCTGGCGCGGGCGATCTCCTGCTTCAACTGGTGCGCCCCGGCGGGGTCGATGCCGATCATGGGCTCGTCGAACAGCATCACGTTCGCGTCGTGCACCAGCGCGCACGCCACGGCGAGCTTCTGCTTCATGCCCTTGCTGAGCGTGGCGACCAGTTCGCCCTTCTTCTCCCACAAATGGTAGCGCTCGAGAAGCATCTGCCCGCGCGCCTCGAATGCATCGAGCTTGTTGAAGCACATCGCCACGAACCGCAGGTGCTCCTCGACGGTCAGCAGC
>CAYJMZ010000151.1:0-4607 GCA_964370995.1 uncultured Fimbriimonadaceae bacterium
GGCAGCCGTCAAAGAGCTTGAGCGGCCTGAATCGAAATTGGCGGTCAGCCAGCTCAAGATCTCCTCCACAGGCGACCCGGGCCAGGTGACTGCGACCCTGGCCCTGACCGGTTTCTTGGCAAAGGAGACGAAGTAGTTGGCGACTCTACCCAGGCCGGTCATCTATGGCACGCTCGCATTCGTTGCGATGGCCGCGTTCTGGGCGACGGGGGAAACGCCCACGAAAATCACAAAGCCAGCGGCAGCCAAATCGCTCGGGCGCAAGGCTGCGGGCCAAGAATGGAACTTCCCCGCTTCCGAAACGTCGGTCCGCTTCAAAAAGCCGACGGCCGAGATGCGCAACATCTTCCAGGCCCTGCTCTACACAGAGCGGCCGATGTTGGGTGCCGAGGAAGAGGTATTGATGAAGGTCCCCGCCGCCCTGGCAGCGGGAGAAGGGGACTGGGCCTACACGGGAATGGTGGAGATCGACGGCGTCAAACTCGCGCTCTTGGAAAACGGCACGAGCCACCAAGGCGGCTACGTCCGGGAAGGCGAGACGTGGAAGAAGTCGCGCATCGCGGGCATCACCATGGCCAGCGTCACCTTCGTAGGGCCGGACGGCACGGAAACGACGGTCTTTCGCTACAACGCAAACCAGGTTCCCAAGCCCAAGACGCCGCCCGATCCAGGCTTCCGACCCATGGACTTGGGCCCGGCCCTGCGGGGTCCCATCGGCCTTCAGAACACGAACGAACCCAAAGCGGGCGCTTCGGCGGCGTCATCGCCTGAAATCAGGAATACACCAAAATGAAAAGGACGCTTGCACCTGTTGGTATTGTTACCCTTTCTCTGTTTCTCTTGGCATGGAGTGTGGCGCAGACCCCTCCACCGGCACAGGGTCCACCGCCCAAGCAAGCCACGACCCCCAACCGAGCGGCCCCCGCTGCCGCCAAGCCGCCTTGGGAGGCATTCAAACTCAACCCCAAGACCACGATGTTTCTGGACTTTACGGACTCGAACCCGGACATGATCATCTCGATCTTTTCCGGGACCTCTGGAATCACGATCATCAATGATCCGACTTTCAAGACGCCGCTTACGGTTACAAGCGCGAAGGCCGTCGGCTTGAAGGAGGCTTTCGAGATCTTCAACACGGTACTGGGCCTCAGTGGATACGAGTTGCAAAAGAAGGGCAACATGCTGCTCCTTGCCAAGAAGCAGCCCCCCATGGGCCAGCCCTCTCCCCCTGCACCGCCTCCCCCCGTTCCCATTATCAAAACCTATCCGCTGGAGAACGCCAATGCCACCCAAGTGGCGAGGGTCATCAATGAGGTTTTTGGGGCGGCCGTACCTTCGACCGGAGGGTCATCTCAACCAGGCGGCCCCGGCGGCCCGTTCGGCGAGGGTCCGATTCAGATCTTGGGTGGCGGCAGGCCAGGAGTTGGAACGGGAGGAGGTCCCGGAGGCGCCAAGCCCCCAACGGTCAAGGCTTCGGCTGAAGACTACAGCAATTCGGTTGTAGTCAGTGCCCTGCCCAACGACCAGACCACCGTGGAGAAGCTGATCAAGGACCTCGACAAGACGACCGCTCAGCCTCTCGAGTCCGAACTGTTCCACCTCAAGTACGTGCCAGCCGAAGAGGTTCTTCCCGCGATCGAGGACGTGCTTACCTCCAATGCCCCGGTGGGCCGGGGGGCGGCCAAGAGTCAGAACCAGGGCCGTAGCGACTACTACTACGGGTACAGCCCGTTTGGCGGCGGCGGCAACAGCCAGCGCACGGCCGGGGGGCAAACCGCCACGGCGATCAAGCAAACCAACTCGGTCATCGTCAACGCGCTGAAGGCGAACCTCGTTCTCATTCGGAAGCTGCTCGCAAACATGGACCAGCCCTCGTCGTTCGTCGGCACCACAACGGTGGTTCGCCTTCAGAACGCCAAGGCCACCGACGTGGCGGACCTGCTCACCAAAGTGTTTGCGCAGAAGACGAACAGCCAGGACAACAATCCGTTCTTCTTCTACTCCGACTTCTATGATCCGAACCGCAACAAAGACAAGAAAGACACCGACATCAACGAGCACGGCGAGATCGTCAATGTCCGCGATATCAACGGCAAGATCAGCATCATCGCCGATCCGAACACCAACAGCTTGGTGATCGTGACGCTTCCCAGCAACATGAAGACGATCCGCGACGTGATCGACAAGCTCGACCAGGTTGCGGAACAGGTGATGATCGAGACGGTCATCGTCGAGGCCAACCTTGACAAGACCATGAAGTTGGGCGTGGAATGGTCGTTCCTGAACAACAAGCTGTTCAACAACCCAGGGGCCTCGGGCACCGGCTCGACCAACTTTGGGCTGCAAACAGCGACCCCTCCACTAGAGGGCCTGAAGTACACGATTACCCACAGCGACTATACGACCTTTCTGAATGCGCTGCAGACCGACACGCGATTCAAGGTTTTGGATACGCCGAAGATATTCACTTCAAACAACGTCAAGGCCGAGATCAACGTAAGTCAGAAGTTTCCCTATATCACGAGCCAGCAAACCGGCTCGGCGGGCAACCTCCTCACGACCTACCAGTTCCAGGATGTGGGTGTCATCTTGACCGTCACACCTCGGATTACGTCCAGCGGCCAGGTCACGATGGAGGTCGTTCAGGCCGCCGACGACCTTCAAGGGTTCACGTCCTTCAACGCGCCGATCATCAATCACCGACAGGCTTCGACAACGGTTTCGGTGGGTGATGGCGAAACGATCGTGCTTGGCGGCATCATTCGGCACACGTTGAACCAAGTCGAGAAGAAGATCCCGATCTTGGGCGACATTCCACTCTTCGGAAACCTCTTCAGATCTTCCAGCCGCTCCGGAGGTCAGACGGAGCTGATGGTGTTTCTCACGCCCCACATCGTCCGGTCCACCGCCGAGGCGCAGAGGATTCGCAAGGAAGAAACGGATCGGTTGTCCAAGCAATCGCAGGATAGCGTAAAGAAGGTGATCCCCCCTCCGCCACCGGCAGGCGTTAGATAGGCGGGTTTCGGGATCTCCGGGAACCCCTTTTCATGCCTCCGCATCCCCGATGTGGAGGCTCCATCCTCAGTTTCGCAGCGTAGATCGCATCCCCATTCGCAAACGCACGGCCCAATAGCCTCCACATCGGGGATGCGGAGGCATGTAAAGGGGGACACTGGCGGCACCGTCTGGCCACCCCGGAGATCCCGAATCTCGCCTGTTTTGACGCCAATGCCTCCTCGCCGGAGGGTCAATACCCACGGTCCACGAACACGCCGGAAAGCACCGCGTTGAAGCCCTCCACCTTCCGGATCCGTGCGTTGAAGGGGCCCTCGACCCGCCACATCAGGTACACGCCTGAGGCTGTCTCCTGCTTGCTCACGCGGACCGCACGGGCAGAGCCCACCGCCACGTCCAACGCCCGGCCATTGCGGTCGAAGTCCACAATGTAGAGCGTGACATGGTAGGGCGTGGCGTCTGGCGGAGTCACGACGACGCGGAGATCCACCGGAGCAAACCAGCAACTCGCGCGCCGCGGGCCGTCCTTGCTTTCGACGAGCGCACGCACATCGCTGGTGGATTCGGCCCAAACGTACGGCGTGCCCGTGGACAGCCGAAAGCCGTTCTGACGCTCGTCGCCACGGCCCGGCGTCCACGAAGCGAGCTTGCCAAAGCGCAGGCCCCAAACGCCAGTGCCCGGGGACTCTCGCTGGACGTACCTCGCGCTGTATCGAACGGGCCGGCACCATCGGAGCTTCAGATCGCTGCCGGCAACGGCCACGCGCACCGTGTTGCCGTCCTTCGTGTCCGCGAGCAATTCGACCGAGTCCGGGACGAACCATGTGCCCTCGTCGCCGTTTACGATGCGCACAGAAGGCAGTCGGTCCGGCAGGCGGCTGCCGAGCGACGCTTCGAGAGTTGGTTCGGTAGACGACACGGGAGCACGGTTGCCCACCACCAGCCGCACAACCCCTTGCGATCCCACATGCGTGCCGGTCACGCGCAGCCTCACGCCCTTGACATTCCCGACGACCGGCCGCGGAGCTGCCACCATCGCCGCGCCTCGTGCCGGGAACCGCACGGCGCGCAGAGCCATCAACCGCAACGACCCCGCGAGCGAAGGCTCCGGGCCCGAACCGATGACCACCATCGAAGCGGTTCCCTGCCCGGCCCACGAAACGCGGAGCCTACCGACGGCATGCGCCAACTTCGCTTTCACCGGCGATGCCCCGAGGCGAATCACGTGCGCCCACCGGAGCGAGGCGGCATCCGCCAGACGCAGCAGCACCTCGGCCGATCCGGTGTGCACGTCCCCACGCGTCAGGAAGCGGTCGCGAGACGTCACAGCCGCCACGTAAAAATCGTTAGGCAACCTAAACAAATTTGCGTCGTTCTCCCCTGCAACCTCGATGCAGTGCGCCTCCAGAACCTGCTCCTTGCCGCGCAAGGTGTCGAAAAGAGGCGCGTAGAGTTCGAGCAGATCCGCGGCCAACGGGCTGGCAGCCTGTTGCGAGATCGGGAACTGGTGCGCGATCATCTGCGGGAACAGCGCCCACTGCAGACGACGTTTCAGCTGAGCCTCGAACGCCAGCAGGTCGCCGCCATAGGGC
>CAYJMZ010000151.1:4617-7244 GCA_964370995.1 uncultured Fimbriimonadaceae bacterium
CCGGGCGGTATGGCGAGAGGTACCCCAGCGCTGGAAGATAGTCGCACTCGTGGCAATACCCGTCCACGTCGCGGAGCACGTCGACCTTGTAGAACTGGTTCACGAACACGCGCTTTCCGGCGGCGTGGGCGAGCCGGCAGACCTCCTGCACCGCTTCGGCAACCGGCTGCGCCATGTTCTCGGCCGGCCTTGCGCCCAGCGTCGTAAGCCCGTCGTCGTGGCCGAAATCGTACGTGCTGGCCCAATCGAGCCGATCGATGATGAAGCCCTCGATGCCGGGCAGCCGTGCGAGGTGGCGCTGCACCTGATCGGCCAGGAACGGCCAGAGCGCGTAGTGGCTGCCGGGGTTCATCGCCATCGCGCCCTCCCAGGTCGGGATCGCCTCCCCCTTCTCGTTCTTGGTCAGCGCGTTGGCGAAGCGCTCCTTCAGGGCCTTGGCCGCCTCCGAGGCGTCGCCCGATCTGCCCCCCATGCCGCCGTATTCGGTGACGTTGAAATAGGCGTAGGTGCCAATGCCTTGCCCCTTGAGCTCGCCCACAAAGGCATTGATCTTGGCGTCCGACATCGTCTGCTTCAGGTTCCACCACCGCGCGTAGGTGTAGGGCTCCCACTCCGCGGCGTCCGGCAAATACTCTCCCAGATGGGTGAACCAGAAGCTCGACCAGATGTAGCGAACGCTCTGCCGGGCCATTTCGGCGAACTCGGGATGGGCTTGGATGTGGTGGTAATAGAACGTCCCCTCGGCCGCGCTGCGGGCCATTCCCGGCCGAAAGTAGGCTGGAAAGTCTCCGCTGTATGCTTTGAGAGCCGCCCGATAGTCTGCGGGGTGGGCATACATGAGAATCGTGACCTTCGAGGGTTTGCCCTCCCCGATTCCTCGATGCGCCATGCGGAGCCGCAACGTGGGGCCGTTCCATTCGACCTGCAGATGCGGGATGTTGTCGCTTGCGGGCAGGGCGAGGGTCAGCGCCGAATCGGTCTTGGGATCGAGGACCGTGACAAGCGGAAGCACGTACGTCTCGCCGGTGGTCCACGCCTGCACGCCGTAGGGTGCGGCGCTGAACTTCGGGTAGGCGGCGAGGTCCATGACGCCGCGTTGGGACGGGGTGAAGACCTTCATGCCGGACCGCAAGAGGGGCAAATCGAGTGCCAGCTCATAGCCGGTGCGCGGCGTCGACGCCTCGAAGCTGATCGTCCACGCCAGCCCTCTGGGAGTCTGCCGCCAGCCCTGCGTGATCCGCAGGGTTGCCGCCTTGTGGGTGACTTCGTTTGTCAGGGTGAGGCGCGCGGGGGACCCGAGCCACTGCACGGCGCGCTTGCCGACGCGTGTCTCGATGGCGGAGGGTAGGCCAGTGGTGCGACCAGTACCCACGCGCAAAGACGCGCTTCCGAACCACTGCGTGTCGCCGGTACAGTGTGCGCTGGCCAGGGCGAATAGCGCACAACACAAGCACAGGATTGGCTTCATCGCATTACCCTCCCAACTCCACGGCCCGCTTTCGGTAATGCAGGTAGTTGTCGAGGCTGACCTCGGCCGGAACGCCGTGGTCGCAGCACGGGATATACCCGCCGCGGGCACGCATCGGGGGGAAGATGCGCTCGACCATGGCGTCGATCGCGTGCTTCCCCTGCGCCAGCACGCGCTTGTCGATCCCGCCGCGCATGATCAGGTCGGGGTACTCCTTCCCGATCTGCACGACGTCGCACCCCGAGGCCACCTCGAACGGGCTCATCGAATCCATGCCGACCTCCATGTACAGCGGAATCACAGAGGTGGCCTTGCCATCGGTGTCGATCTGCACGTAGACGTGCCGCGAGCGGTCGATGTTGCGCGCACTGAGGTTCGAAATGAGCTGCTGGTAGTAGGGCAAGATGAACTCGCGGATCATCTCCGGCGAAATCAGAGGCCCGTGGTTGAAGCAGATGTCCTCGCCGAAGTAGATCTCGTCGATCGTGACGTGGCGCTGATGCTTCTCGATGATGAAATCGGCCAGCTCGAACCAGGTCTTGCAGCAGTCGTGGATGAGGTCGGGCTGGTCGTACACCGCATAGAGCAGCTCGGTCGGCCCGATGAGGCTCCGCAGGTACATGTAGAGCCCGACGAGGTTCTGTTGGATCATCAGCCCTTTGGCGGCGGCGTCCAGGGCCTCGGCCATTCGCGCGTCCAAGGTGGCGAGGCGCTCGGGCGACGCAGGGTTCATGCGCCACTTGACGTTCTCCTCCCACGTCTTCCAGTCCTTCACGGGGTGGTCGAGATACTCCGGCATGAACCCCTCGCGCCGCCCTTTGAAGCACAGAACCGCACGGCCCGCGAAGTCCTGCACGACCTCGTACTCGCCCCGATCCTCGAGCACCTTCACTTCAAACAGCGGCTCCAGGCCCGCCTCGCACCATCCGAGCTGGCCGAGCGGGTGCCAGGCCGGCTCGTCGTAGTCGAACACCTCGTCGAGGTTGGCTTCGGGGGAAAGACCGTCGACCTCCTGCCAGCGTTCGAGGCTGAAGTAGCCGAACTCGAGCTTGAGGAACGGAGCACCGGGCGTGATCGCGTAGATGTCCCGCAGCCTGCACGCGGCCGGCGACCATTGCGCCCGAGGGGCCAGTTCCCGAACGCCGCCCCTTGCCGTTTG
>CAYJMZ010000152.1:0-7207 GCA_964370995.1 uncultured Fimbriimonadaceae bacterium
CATCTGAGCCAGGGCCATCTCGGTGTACGCCTCGTACTCCAAAGCGTGCGTGGCCGCACCATGGGTCACCGAGCGCACCTCGCCGCAGAACGCCACCACCCCACCGCGATCGGGGGCCTCGACCGCCCGGCGCAGGGCCTCGGGGTCCAACGGTTGTCCGGTCAGGAGCACGATCGGTTCCACAGACCCGTTGTACCCGTCTGGCCACGCGGTTGCCATCCGCGGCACATCGGCCCCGGAACCGGCAATCGGGACGATCGCGGCCACGGGGGAGGGACCGAACCGGCAAGCGTTTGGCATGCCCGGAGCCCCTCACCCCTACCCCCATAGCGGTTAACTTTGCGGGTTTTCGGACCCTCTCTCAGGTTCAACGCTCTCAGGAAATGTTGAACCTAAAGTTAATGGCTATGACCCCTACCCCTCTCCCCGCGGGGCCGAGGCGAGGGGTTCTCGGAGGACCCGTTGTACCCGTCTGGCCGGCGCCGACCATAATGGCGCATGCGGCGCGTGGATACGACCATCATCGGCGGCGGGCCCGTGGGGCTGTTCGCGGCGTTCTATGCGGGCATGCGCGGGATGTCCGTGCGCATCATCGACAGCCTGCCCGAACTCGGCGGACAACTTACCGCCCTGTATCCCGAGAAGGCGGTCTACGACATGCCCGGCTTTCCCGAGGTGCTCGCAAGAGACCTCGCCCGCAGCATGGCCGAGCAGGGGACTCAGTTCGATCCCGACCTCGTGCTCGAAGACACCGCCATCACCCTGACGCGCGATGGCGAGGGGTACACGCTCGGCACGGCCAACGGGCTGGCGTTGCCCACGCGCACCGTGATCGTGTCGGCGGGTGCCGGTGCCTTTACACCCACGCGAGTGGGCGTGGAGCGCGAGGCGGAGTTCGAAGGGCGCGGGCTGACCTACGGCGTGCGCGACAAAGCGGCCCTGTCCGGCCAGCGCGTTGTGATCGTCGGGGGCGGCGACAGCGCGCTCGACTGGTGCCTCAACCTCGTGGGCGTGGCCTCAGAGGTGGTGCTCGTGCACCGGCGCGACCAGTTCCGAGCCCACGAGGACTCGGTCGCCAAAGTCATGGACGGGCCCGTCGTCAAGAGGCTGTTCACGGTGGTCCACGAGCTGCATGGCGATACGCGCCTGGAAGCCATCACGCTGCGCCATACGCAAAGCGGCGAGATGGAACGCCTCAAGACCGACGCGCTGGTGGTCAACGTGGGCTTCAAGTCGAGTCTGGGACCAATCAAGGAGTGGGGATTCGAGATCGAGAAGCAGCAGATCGTGGTCAATCGCAGGTTCGAGACGTGCCTTCCCGCCGTGTTCGCGGTGGGCGACGTGTGCACGTACGAGGGCAAGCTCAAACTGATCGCGACCGGCGTCGGAGAAGCCGTCACGGCCATCTGCTACGCAAAGACCTCCCTCGACCCCTCCGCCAAACTGTTCCCCGGGCACAGTTCCGAGATGGACATGACGACCCTCGCTCCCACCTCGAGCGAGTAAACTGCCGCCGCTTCTCTGGAGGATCCGCAACCCTTGGCAAACGCTTACACCCCCGGCCTGACCGTCAGCTCCGACATCGTCGTGCAGCGCGTGCGGAGACTTCCCATCAAGGGCGAGGTGCTGGTCAGCGAGGGTGACACGGTGAAGCCCGATGACGCGGTGGCACGCGCGCTGCTGCCGGGCCCGCTCCAGACGATCAAGCTCGCCGAGAAGCTGGGAATCGAGCCCAAGGACGCGATCCCCTACTTCCAACTGAAGCCGGGTGATCCGGTCGAGGCGGGCCAACTCGTCGCCGCAACCAAGGGCTTCCTGTTTTTCAAGCCCAAGCCCATCTATTCGGACTACACGGGCACGATCGAGGCGACCTCCGAGGTCACCGGCAACGTGCTGGTGCGCGAGCCGTCGATTCCCGTGGACGTCAAGGCGTACATCCAGGGCACCGTGGCCCGCGTGATGCCCAACGAAGGCGCCGTCATTGAGACCCGTTGCGCGATGATCCAAGGCATCTTTGGCGTCGGGGGTGAGCGCACGGGCGTGATCCGACTCGCGGTCGCCGGCCCCGACCAGATTCTTCAGGCCGATGACATCAAGGCGGACGACGCGGGCAAGATCCTCGTCGGCGGGTCTGGGGTGACCTACGACGCGATCGCCAAGGCGTCGGAAGGCGGTGTCATCGGGATCGTCGCGGGCGGGCTGCGCGACAGCGACCTCATCAAGTTTCTCGGGTACGACATCGGGGTCGCGATCACCGGCCAGGAGGCAATCAGCCTCTCCATCCTCATCACCGAGGGTTTTGGCTACCTCAACATGGCCCAGCGCACATTAGACCTACTGAAGTCCCTCGAGGGCCAGGTCGCCTCGATCAACGGCGCCACCCAGATCCGCGCGGGGGTCATCCGCCCCGAGGTGATCGTTCCGCGAGCGGCATCCGCAGCCGCGTCGGCCCCGCGCGAGGGGGCGCTTTCCCTGGGAATCGGCACCCCCATTCGCGTGATCCGCGAGCCCTACTTCGGCCGGTTGGGCACGGTCACCGAGCTTCCTTCGGCGCTCATGGTCGTCGAGTCCGGCACCGAAGTGCGCGTGCTGAAGGCCCGGCTCGACGGGGGCGACGAAGTGGTCGTGCCGCGCGCCAACGTCGAGATTCTCGCGACGTAGACACCGCGATGACACTGCTGATCGTTGACGACGAGGCCGTGCTGCTCGACACGATCGAGCGCAGGATGCGGCGCGAGGGCTACACGACGTTCACCGCCGGCACCGCGGAGGAGGCGATGAGCCTGTTCCACAAGGTCCACCCCCATCTCGTGATCCTCGACGTGATGTTGCCGCGGCGCTCCGGGTTCGCATTCTGCGAGGCCGTGCGCCGCGAGAGCGCTGTTCCGATCATCTTCGTGTCCGCACGAGGTGCCGAGGAGGATCGCGTGCGCGGTCTCGAGCTGGGGGGGGACGACTACGTGGTCAAGCCCATTCAACTCGGCGAACTGGCGGCCCGCGTGAAGGCGGTCTTGCGCCGTGGGGGCTCGCACGAGATCTCGGGGCCGATCGCGTCGGGCGACCTCACCTTGAATGTGGACACACACAGCCTCACGCGGGACGGTGCCCCCCTTGACGTGAGCCCCAAGGCGTTCGCCCTTCTCGCGTTCCTCATGGCCAACCCCGGAAAGGCGTTCTCGCGCGACACGCTCCTCGACCGCGTGTGGGGCCGCGACACGGACGTGACCGAGCGTACGGTCGATGTGCACGTGCGGTGGATTCGCCAGGCCGTCGAGCGGCAACCCCACGCGCCGGTACGGCTTGTGACGGTGCGCGGCATCGGCTATCGATGGGTTGCGTGACCTACGCGGCGAGCGCGGCGTTCGTCTCGGCCGCCCAGCGCACCGAGGCGACGTATACGCTGCCGATCGTGGACATCTCCACACCCTGGAAGACGATTCCGTCCCAGTGCCCCTGCTCGATCGCACGGGCGCACGCCAGCACCTGCTGAAGCGGCTGCGACGCGTCGAGCCCAAGCAGCGCGTCGTTAATGTCCTTGGAGAGCGGCAACTCGGGCAGCAGATCCTCCATCGGCGCATCCATCAGCGCGTCGAGCACTGAGAGCAGGCCGATGGTGAAGTACTTCTCCGCGGGGCCCAAATCGGCGGCCCCCGCGAGCGACTCGCACACCTTTGCCCGAATCAGGGCTGTGATCAGGAGTTCGTCGGGCTTATCGTTCATCCCCGACAGGGCCAACAGGCTCACCAGGGCCATCGTCCTGCGCGTCCCGAGGAACGCCAGCGCCTGCCCCACGGATTCGATCGACCCGCCGACGCCCACATAGGCGCTTCGCACGAGTTTGAGCAGCCGGTAGTTGAGCGTCAAATCGGTGTTGATCAGCTTCTCGATCTCCGCGAGGCGCACGTTTGGGTCCTGGAGCTTGGCGACGAGCTGCACGGCCGCGATGCCCGACGGCGCGCCCTTGCCGCGCATCAGCTCGGGCTTGGCGAAGAAGTAGCCCTGGAACAGCTCGAAGCCCATGGTCTTGCAGCGACGGAACATCTGGTGGGTTTCGACCTTCTCGGCGAGCAGGGTGATGCCGCGTTTTCGCAGTTTGAACACCTGCCCTTGCACGAACTTGGGGTCCACCCCGATGACATCGACCTTGATGATGTCAGCCAAGTTGATGAGCGCTTCCAAATCGCCCTCGAACACGTAGTCGTCGAGCGCGATCGTGTAGCCTTGCTCCTTGAGCCTGATCACGGCCTTGATGACCTCGGGAGTCGGCTCGATGGTCTCCAGCAGCTCGATCACCACGCGGTCCGGGGGAAGCAACTGAATGCAGTCGCTCATCAGCAGTTCATAGGGGATGTTCACAAACGCCTGGCGATTGCCCACGAGGTGCTCCAGCCCCAACTCGACAACCGCGTTGGTAAGGATGGAGGCGGAGTCGGCCAGCCCCACTTCGCCCGCGCCCGCGGTATCGCCCCTTCGAAACAGGAGTTCGTAGGCGCGCACCTGCATCGTCACATCGTAGATGGGCTGACGAGCCATGAATACGTCGCGCCCCGCGGAAGGAGAACCACCAACCATCAATGGGATTCTCGGCATTCGCGCCACCGGGGGTCACCCGTATTGCCCCAGTACTTGGAGCATTACCGCCGATTTACGGGTGCATTCGTGGCCGCCCCCCACCCCACCAAGAATGGCCCCCCCCCCCAAAAAAATTTGCCCCCCCCCCCCAAATGGGGCCCCCCCCCCCCCCACGAATCCTACGCCCGCAACAACAGCTGCCGTCGCACGCGCTCGAGCCGATTCAGGTGCTCCCTTCGTGCAACCGCGGCGGCCTCCAAAGTGGTCTCTTCGAACCGGAGTGTGTCCCTCGGCCGGAGTTGCCCGACACGGTCAAAGTCGGCGTCGATCACCGTCGCCACGTGGGGATACCCGCCGACGGTGGGACCATCCGGCCCGAGGATCAGAAGCCCACCCGCGGGTGTGGCCTGGATCGCACCCACGCACATCGGCTCGCTGGGCAGCTCGATGCCGTGCGCGGCCGATTCGCCCTCAAGCCGGACCCCGACGCGGTCGCTTGCCACGCGCACACGCCATGGCGCCTCCCACGGTATCGGCGGACACGCGCCCTGCCGGGGCCCCGGGACGACGCGCAACACCGCATGTCCGAGCGAGCGGGGAGGCGCGGCCAACCGAACGTCCTGGCACGGCATCCCTTCCGCGGCCACAAGGGTATCGCGGGCCTGGACCCGGATTCCAGACGCGCTTCCCATGAGTTCCTTGGCCTGAAACCCGTGGGAAACCGCGAGGTAGATGCGCGCGCCGAGGGCACGAACCCCCATCTCGACCAGGGCGCCCGCGCGCAGGCCCACTCGGCCGGGCGCCTCGCGCGGGCGCCCATCCACAACCAATCGGCACTCGGCGCCGACGATCCCAAGGCATCCGCCCTCCGGGGCATCGAACACCAGCGCGCCCAAACCCAGCTCGACCACCACGGCGTTCCCAGGATTTCCCACCAACGCGTTGGCCAACGCGGCGGACTCGCGATCGAACACCCCACCCGGTGCGACCCCCTGCGCGCGCAAGCCGGTCCGTCCGCCATCCTGCAGCGTGACGTGTCCGTAGACCTCGTGCATTCGAAGCCTCACGCGCGGACCTCCCAGCCGGCGGCTTCCAGTGCGACCCGCACGTCCCTCGCGTACGCCACGCAGCCCGGGGTGTCGCCGTGCAGGCAGATCGTGCGCACGCGGCCCGCAAGTTCTACCGCCTGCGCAGCAACCTCCTCGCGGGAGCTCAGCACCGCTCCCGGCTCGGAACGCGGCACCAACAGCCCGTTTCGGTAGCCGCGGTCTGCAAACCCCTCGGCGATCAACCGCGTGCCCAGCCAGGCGGCGAACGGGGTTCCCGGCAAGGCCATCACGGGGAGTTCGTCCAGGCCAAGGAGGGGGGCCCAGCTCTCGACCTCTGCCGGCCCGGCCGCGCACAGGAGGTTGTAGAGCGCGCCGTGAGGCTTGATGTACGCCGGGTCGTACCGCTCCCGGAAGCTCGCGATCTGGTCGTGCACCGACGCGGTGTAGGCGTCGCGCTCGCCAGCCTCTGGCAGCCGTCTGCCCATCGAGGGCCGGTCCGGGAATCCGGGGTGCGCGCCGACTCGGACTCCGCGTTCGCGGCACGCGTCCACGGTGCGCCGCGTCGTCTCGGCATCGCCCGCGTGGGCCCCGCAACACACGTTCGCGGACGTGGCGATGGCCATCAGGGCGTCGTCGCAGCCAAGGCCCTCGCCGATGTCCACGTTGAGGTCGATGCGTCCAAGGGGCACGCTCACAGCCGCTGCCCCTTCAAGCGCGTGTAATCGGCCTCGTCGATCCGCTCGAACACAACGTCGTCGCCCGCTCGGATTGGAAAGTACCCGTCCTCGGGCGCGACGATCGTGAGCGGCGTCATGCCGATCAGCCACCAACCGCCCGGCACATCGAGCGGGTAGATGCCCGTCTGCGAGCCTGTGATCGCCACCGAGCCCGCAGGCACGTGTGTGCGGGGGTCCGGCCTTCGCGGGAGCCCGCTGATGCGCTCCCCCAGACCGCGCAGATAGGGGAAACCCGGGCAAAAGCCGATAGCCGCGCAAGGGTACGTCGGAAGGAGATGCTCGGCGATGAACTCCTCGACCTCAAGGCCCAGCGCGAGCGACGCCTCGAGCAGATCCTCGCCCATTTCATAGCACACGGGAATACGGTGCCTGGTTGGAGGATCGGCCACGGCGAGAGCCGCCGAATCCAACGAGGCCAGCAACCGCGCATCGAAGCGTTCGGGGTCCACGTAAACCCCGACGGTGTCGTAGCTCGGCACCACATCGTCGACGCCCGGCCATGCCAGGCCCCGGATGTGGTCGGCCCAGGAATATGCAGGCCCCTCCATCTGCTCCAAAAGATATGCCCTCTCCCCCAGAGGCAGCGCCCGCATCCACCCAGTATTCCATCATCGGGGAGAGGAACCCGTGAGGGCAAGCCCCATCGGGGATGCGGAGGCATGACATTCAACACATGCGAGATTCAAGCCCCCCGCCCCATAGCAGTTAACTTAGGCGATGTGGTCCCCGCCGCGGTTGACGTGGGTATCTCCGGGAACCCTTCCCCCGGAGTCCGCGATCGGGGGGAGGGGGACACTGGCAGCACCGCCTCGCCACCCCGATCGCTTGAAACCCGCCTAAGTTAACGGC
>CAYJMZ010000153.1:0-7186 GCA_964370995.1 uncultured Fimbriimonadaceae bacterium
CAGGAACGCACACAAGGTCGCCCAGGCAGCGCCCACCCCCCCCCAAATCGGAATCAGCGACAAATGAAGCACCACCGCAGTCACCAGCGCTGCTCCCGCGGCCCCGACTGAGAACCGAAAATCCTCAAAGCGCATCAGCACGCTCATGTGCGGGCTGAACGCCACCGATAGAAGCGCCGATGCCGACAGGATCTGGAACACGCGAACCGCTTCGGGATATCTCCCCTCGTCCACCAGCGGAACCCACCAAGGCGCCGCGACCGCCAGCACGACCACCACAGGCGCAAGCAGGGCCCACACCTTCAACTGCTTGCGGAACAGCCGCTCCAAGTCGTCGGCCGAGGCGGCCCGTTGCACCACGGGGAGCAAGATCGACCACATCGACGTGGACACCATCATCGCCAGCGTGTAGTAGCGGTATGCCGAGCCGTAGGCGGCCACAACCGAATCGCCGGTCAGCGCCTTGAGCATCCACACGTCGATCTGCATCAGCATCGCGATGCACGCGTACTGCATGAACAACAGCCGAAACGGGCTCGTCAGCACCGTGCGCGCGACCTGCACCCCGCTGCGGACGTCGAGCAGTCCGCGCCACGTCACGCGGGTGCGCATGAACACGGTGAACACCAGCCACAGGCTCACGGCCTGCACCGCAAGGACCTGCCACGCCATCAGGTGCTGACCCACCGCGGCGATGAGCGCCAATTGGCCCCCGAAGAACAGACCCGAGCGTGTAAGCTCGATCCGGGTGAACCGCCGGAAGTCGAGCACGTGCTGGCTCTGCGACTTGGAGAACTCCGACAGGCAATACCCCGCGGCAAGCGCGATCCCGATCGGAAACACAACCCCCGCCGCACTCGCAAAGGGCGCCAGCAGCAGAGCCACCAGAGCCACGGCGACAAGTTGGAATGAGAGAAACCGGGCCGGAGCGTCTGCCAGGTTCAACTTGTCCGCCGCAACCACGAAGATCGTGTTGAAGCTGGTGGCAAGCACTTGCGAGGTCAGCGTCACCGAAGCGACCGCGAGCGTCAGCAGCGCGTACTGCCTGGGGTCCGCGATGAACCGGATGCTCATCAACGCGGTGGCGCCGAGCAGGACCTTGGACACCAGGTCCGCCGAGAACACGCGGATGATCGGAAACGGCACCGCCGATCTGCGGGCGTTACGCGGAGTCGCCACCGAGGTTGTGCCTCCACCACATCGCGACATTGAGGAGCACCCACTGGCTCGGGCCCTTCTGGGGAGAAGCGAGCGCCGCAAGCACCGCATCGCGATCGAACAGGTCGGTGTGGTCGCAGAGAAACTCCATCTCCGTGCGCGCCTTATCGCCGAGACGATCGAACAGCCACTCGTAAACGGGGACGCCGAACCCCTGCTTTTTGCGGTCAATCAGAACGTCCGGAATCAGCCCGCGAACCGCTTTCTTCAGCGGGTACTTGAGCTGGCCGCCCTTGGTCTTAAGGTCAGAGGGCACGCTCATGGCGAACTCGACGAACTTGTGGTCGAGAAACGGGACGCGCGCCTCCAGGCTCACACCCATCGACATCTTGTCCACCTTCATCAGCAGCAGTTCCGGGAGTCGCAGGTTGATGTCGGCGTAGGCCATCCAGTTCTTGTGCGACTTTTCCCAGGCCTTGTCCTGATAGCGGCGCCACGTGGGTTCAACGGCCTCCCACGACGTGCGCCCCTTGAACTCCTTGCGCAGGCGCGGCGAGAGCAGCTCTTGCTTTTGGGCCTCCGAGTACGCCTCGGTGCCGCTCCAAAAGATCGGCAGCCCTGCGGCGGAGCGGCGCACCCACTCTCTCGGGGCGCTGTTTCGCTTGCCGAGGAGGTCCATCCCACCCAGAAACGCCCGGCGAATGAACCGGGGAACCGGAATGTCGTTGAGTTCGGCGAGTTTGACCAGCACGCCCCAGCGCCGGTAGCCGCAGAACAGTTCGTCCGCGCCTTCGCCGACCTGACACACGATCACCCCATTGTCTCGCGCGAGTTTGGACACTGCGTACAGCGGAAAGCACACGGGGTCCGCGATCGGCTCATCCTGAAGGTGCACCATCGTCGGCAGGAAGTCCATCAGGTCTTCGATGTTGAGCAGCAGTTCGTGGTGCTCGGTGTTCGCATGCTCGGCGGCGATCCGCGCGTAGTGGAGTTCGTTTTGGTAGGTGCCGTAAGTTCCCTCGTATCCGATGGTGAAGGTCTTGACCCGCTGGCCGTCTCCCTCGCCGAACAACTGCGCGTTGGTCGAGGAGTCGATGCCGCCCGACAGGAACGCCCCGACGGGCACATCGCCGATCTGGCGCAATCTCACCGCCGTGCGCAACTCCACGAGAAGCCGCTCGGTGATCTCGTCCTCGGAGGCGTTGACGAGGGGCTCGGTGTGGTCCCACACGTCCCAGTACCGCCGCTCCTCCACGTCGCCGTTCTCGGTCACCCGCAGCAGGCACCCGCAAGGCACCTTGGAGATGCCCTCAAACAGCGTGTGCGGGGCGGGGGCCGCGAGGAAGGACAGGTAGTGGAAGAACGACTCCTCATTGACGGCGCGCGCTTGATCGGGGTCTTTGAGCAGGGCCTTGATCTCCGAGGCGAACCCGATGCGCCCGTGGTGGATCGAGTAGTAGAGGGGCTTGATTCCCAGGCGGTCGCGCACGAGCCACAGGACGCGCTTCTTGGCATCCCAGAGTGCGAACGCGAACATCCCGCGAAGCCGGTGCACCACGTCGATGCCCCACTGCTCGTATCCGTGCAGGATCACCTCGGTGTCGGCGTGGTCCGTCTTCCACTCGTGGCCGCCGATCGCCTCTAGTTCTTTGCGCAGATCCGCGTGGTTGTAGATCTCGCCGTTGAACGTGATCACCACCGAGTCGTCTTCGTTGGACATCGGCTGCAGCGCCTGTTGGGAGAGATCGATGATCGCCAGGCGGCGGTGGCCCAGGCCGACGCGCCGATCGGGCGACACCCATACCCCGCACCCGTCAGGCCCCCGAAGCACCATCGTGTCGCGCATCGACGTGATGAGCTTCGCGTCGATTTCGCGCGAGGCTTTTGTGAACGCGAGCGCCCCTACGATGCCGCACATGGAGGTTCTCCCGGGCGCCTACTTCGGGGCCTCAAACCCAAAGGCCGGCGTAGTCGACGGCCCCCCGGGCTTCGCAGGCGGCCCTTGCATCCGGCTCGGCAAAAACGCGATGTCCCACCAGGCACGCGACGACGTCCACCCCTTGGAGGGCATCTGCCAAAGGCATCAACCTGACGCGGGTTCTCTCGTTCAACGGGGGCGGCAACTCTTGAGCGAACGGCTCGACCACGCGCACATCGCCCTCGAATCCCGCTGCGACCAGCTCCACGACGGTGAGGGCGGGCGATTCTCGGAGGTCGTCCACATCGGGTTTGTAGGCAAGGCCCAGCACCGCAAGGGACTTGGCGCCGGTTACCCGCAGCCGGGCCAGAAGGTCCCGTGCGACCTCGTGGGGGCGCCGGTCGTTGATCTCCCTGGCGGTGCGGATCAACAGGGCGAGATCCGGTGCCGATTGGACCAGGAACCACGGATCGACGGGAATGCAGTGTCCCCCGACTCCGATGCCCGGTTGGTGGATGTTCACGCGCGGGTGACGGTTCGCGAGCCGAATCGCCTCAACGGGGTCCGCGCCGATCCGAAGGCACACGGCCTTCATCTCGTTGGCGAGGGCGATGTTGACGTCCCGGAACGTGTTCTCCATCAACTTGACGGCCTCGGCAGTCGTGGCGTCCGTTTCGAAGATCCGCCCCTTGACGAAGGCGCGATACAGGTCGGCCGCCCGCGCCGCAGCCTTGGCGGTAGTTCCGCCGATGATGCGATCGTTCTCAAAAAGCTCGATCAGAATGCGGCCGGGGATCACCCGCTCCGGGCAATGCGCGAGGTCGTAGTCCACCCCATGGCGAAGACCGGACACGTCCTCGATCTGCGCCGCGACGACGTCGACGGTCGTGAGTGGCGGCACGGTGCTCTCGAGCACGACCATATCGCCCTTCTCGAGCACCGAGCCAATACTCCGCGACGCGGCGATCACGTACGACAAATCTGCCTGCGCTCCCGCCCCGACGGGCGTGGGCACGGCGATCAGGTGAATATCGGCTTTTGGAACCTGATCGGTCGCGGAGAATCGGCCGGTGTCGAGCGCCGCGGTGTAGTAGGCCTCGAGACCCTCTTCGCACAGGTGCACCCGCCCGGATCGCAGTTGCGCGATCGTTTCCAGGTTCACATCCACGCCGATCACGTTCAAGCCCGCATAGACGAAGGCGAGGCTGGTTGGCAGGCCGATGTAACCCATTCCGTGGACCGCGATGGTCTCCGCCGAAGCGTCACGAACCAAGGCGCGACCGGACTCGATTGAAACACGTGCGTCCTTGCCCGACAAAGCAGAAGATACTCCCCCTTCCACGAGCAGAAGTATAGCCCAGCAATCCTGCCTGGCTTCCACCCACGGGACCTTTCTAGGCCGCGGGCGGCAGGTTATCCGTCACGCGTCGCTTCATTTCCAAGTTCTCGATGGCTTGGATGTGCGTCGTTTGGTTTCGTCCGGCTTGCTTCGAGTGATACAGGGCAGCATCCGCGAGCTTGAGAAGCTCCCTGGCGTCGCACACTTCCGGGATCAGGGTGGCCACCCCAAAACTCGCGGTGACGACGCGGTGCTCCCACGCGTGCTTCTCGATGGCGACTCGGCAGCGCTCGGACGCCTCAATCCCCTGCTCTTGGTCGAGGCCTGGCAGGATGATCGCGAACTCTTCTCCGCCATACCGGGCGACGAACGAGCCCATCCCGGAACTCTCTGTGAGAACGGTAGCCACCGCTTTGAGCACCTCGTCGCCCTCGGGGTGGCCAAACGTGTCGTTGAACTGCTTGAAGTGGTCTACGTCGAGAAACACCACCGACAGGGGTGCCTCGGCGGCTCGGAAGCGCGCAAACGTCAGTTCGAGCCCCTCTTGGAAGCGGCGGTGGTTCCAAAGGCCCGTCAACCCGTCCGTAACCGCGAGCATCTCCAGCTTCTGATTGGCCCCCTCCAGCGCCGACTTCTGCATCTCGAGGCTGTACGCGAACTCGTTGATCTGCACCATCTGTTCCTCGACGCGCTGCTGGGCCATCTTGCGCTCGGTGATGTCCAGGTTCGTGCCGATCGCCCCCAGGAGTTCGCCGCCGGGTCCGCGGAGCGGGAAGATGTTGCACACCAACTGCCTCTCGTCGCCCGACGGGTAGCGGTACACCCACTCCATGCTCTCGATTGACTCGCCCTCGAACACTTTGGCGAGGAGTTCGGGCGTCCAGTAGTCCTCCTCGGTTGTACGCAGCCTGTCCCACACGGGGTTGAGCAGCGCCATGTACGCTGGAATGCCAAACAGGGTTTCGGCGGCGCGGTTCCACTCGTGGATGTAGCCCTCCCCGTCGAACGTGAAGCAAGGGACCGGCAATCCGTTGAACAACTCCTCGAACCGTCGCGAGGCCAGTACCAGGTTGTTGTTGGTCACGCGCAGTTTCTCTGTTGCCCTTTCAAGCTCCCAGTTCTGAACTTGGATGCGGTCCTCCGCGGCCAAGATGCGTTCGGCAACCTGCAGGCGCGCGAACATCTCCTCGCGGTCCAGCGGCTTGGAGAGGAAGTCGTCCACGCCCGCATCGAACGCTGCCAGTCGGTCCGTACGGTGGCTCTTGGCGCTGAGCAGAATCGTGTAGACGTAGGGCCCGCCGGACTTGCGCAGCTCCTTGCAAAGCGACACGCCATCCATCTCCGGCATCATCCAATCGGAGATCATGACCCGGTAGGGGTTCTTCTTGAACAGTTCAAGGGCCTCGATGCCGTTTTGGGCACGGTCCACGACGTAGTTGCGCGCCTCGAGCACCTTGCGCAGCAGCAACGCGGACACGGGGTCGTCCTCGACGATCAACAGTCGCGGCGCGCCGTCCACCTCGTTGAAGTTCAATCCTCCGTGTTCCGTCATGCTCCACCCTTCACGCCACCGCACCTTCCCTGATGCGACGCTGGCCCCCTGCACCTGTAGAAAGTCTCGGAGTTGTGCGCGGGGGATCACATGCCTGCAGCCCAACAACTGGGTCAAATACGGGGGCGCAAGGCTTGGCTTGGGGAGCCGGGGCTCGGGCGAATGCGGGCCGCGAAGCGCCGTACGGCCTTCCAAAGGTACGGCCTGCACCGGCTCCCAGCCGCATTCAAGGGTGGTTTTTTCTTAAGACCTGGTAATTGGCACAGGTCGCCCGGCAAGGTAATCGGCGTACACTGGGGCATGAACGGGGCTTCGTGCTCCGTCTGATTCCGCTTACGAATAAGGAGGGCTCACTTTGAGAAACTTTGTATGTCTGGCTCTGGTGGCTGCGCTTGCAACAGGCGCGTCCGCGCAGTGGAGCGACAACTTCGACGGCTATGCCAACGGGACGCAACTTCACGGCGTCGGCGGTTGGAAGGGATGGGACAACGTCCCCGGTGCGGGCGCTCTCGTGACCAACGTCCAATCGTCGAGCGCGCCGAACTCTGTGGCGATCACCGGTGCGAGCGACCTCGTCCACACGTATTCGGGCGCCAACTCCGGCCTGTGGGCCTACACTGGGCAGGTGTTCATCCCGTCGAACTTCACGGGTACGACGTACTTCATCCTGCTCAACATCTACAACGACGCGGGGCCCTACGACTGGAGCGTGCAGGTGCACTTCGACGCCCTGACGAACACTGCTTTCGACGACCTCGGGACCAGTGCCACTCTGCCGTTCACGCGAAACTCGTGGACGGACTTCCGGGTGGACATCGACCTTACGGCCGACAGCAAGGTGGTGTGGCTGGGCGGTAGCCAGCTCTCGACAGGAACCTGGACCCAGGGCACCGCGGGAGCTCTCGACGTCGGCGCAGTCGACCTGTACGCGAACAACGCTTCGCCGGTCTACTACGACAATCTGGCGTTGACGCCCGTTCCCGAGCCGATGACCCTCGCGGTCCTCGGAATGGGCGCGCTCGGCGTGCTTCGCCGCCGCCGCAAGTAGGGCACTCGGAATACCCGCCCCTTGTTCGTGGGGGGACGCAAACCGCCTCGATCGGGCCCGCCTGATCGGGGCGGTTTGATTTTCCCCTCAGCGTCCCTCTGCGTCCTCAGCGTGCCGGCTGCCAGCGTTCGCCAGACTCTTGCATAGTGGCGCGGACGTCCACGTCTGCGA
>CAYJMZ010000154.1:0-7153 GCA_964370995.1 uncultured Fimbriimonadaceae bacterium
GCGCTGAAGTGCTCGCACGTGTTCAACCTGCTCGACGCGCGCGGGGCAGTGTCTGCTACCGAGCGCGCCGCGTACATCAACCGCGTGCGGGCCCGGGTGCGAGCGTGCTGCCTTCGCCACGTGGAGCAGTTCAAAACACCTGCCGGATAAGTGTTAAGTGTTGAGTGTTGAGTGTTGAGTGTTGAGTTGCGGACGGGACCCAAGCCGCCTCGACTCTCGTCACTCGTCAGTCGTCAGGGGCATCCGGGCCGCGACGGATAGCAGCGCCGGGAACGCACCGTGCGGCTCGGTCTGGTACCAATAGGCCGTGCTGCTGTAGTCGTTGGACAGCTTGTTGGCGTGGCCGTGCTCGATCGTCACGCGAATGCTCTCGTGGAAACGGATCGGGTCGTCGATGTGGTACCGGTACATCGAGTTCTTGCCCCGCCAGGGCCACTCGGAGTTGCCCGAGTAGAGCGTGAGGCCGTGACTCGGGGCGCAGTACTCCTCGCGCGGACAGAACGCCATGTTGAAGTAGTCCTCGGTGCCTGTGCCGTGCAGCCCCGGCCAAGGCGCGCCATCGATGAAGATCATGTCGTCGCCCTCGCCGTACCAATCGTTGCCCTGGCGCTCGAATACGTCGACGTTGAGGTTGCAGCCCACGTACACCCCCGAGCCCGTGGCCTCGAGCAGCGTGTAGTTGTCCTCCCCCGTCACGTTCGGTTTCCGGCTCCAAATGTCCCCCACGTTGTCGGCGTCGAGCTTCTCGGTGAGCCAACCCTCGGTTCGGGCCTCGCGGCGCCACTGGGCGTGGAACCGGCCGACCTCGGGTCCCGGCGCGTCGGCGTGCTCCTCGTAGTCGATGTAGAAGTACACGTTGGCGGTGTTCCCGCACTCGCTGTGAAATTCGATTCGCGCGGTCTCGAACGGCATGGGCCACCAGCAGTTCATGCCCCGGCCGTCTTGGGGGCTCATCTGAAGAGGCGCCGAAATGAAGTTCTTGAAGAGGCCGTGCCCGATGCCAAAGAAGTCCCCCACGGGCACTTCCACACTGGGCTCCTCCTCGCCGTCCCACCACATCCGCAGCACCATCTTGCGGGGAAACAGGTCGTCGTTGCCGATCGTCATCCAGATGTGGCGCACGCAACCGGGCTTGTCGGTTTGCAGGAGGGTCCGACGCGCCCCGGGCTCGAACGTCCACCAATCCGAGTTGTTGCCCGCGCGGTCGAAGCTCGAACTGCGGCACGAGCGGTACGCACGAAGGAGGGGAAGGGCGCCAAGCGAAAAGTGGCCGATCATTGGGTGGAGAATCTACCAGATTATTGCGAGGGATCCACGAGGTGGCCTGGGATTTCCACCCAGACGCAATCCAGTAGAAATGGTGAGAGAGGTGGAGCCGTTTCCTCATGCCACTGACGACTGACGACTGGGTGCCGATGGCCGTAGCGGTTCACATGCATAGGCGTCCGGGAACCCTTCCCCCGGAGTCCGCGATCGGGGGGAGGGCAGGGTGGGGGGCCTTCGGGGCTTGAGTCTCGCATGTGGTTAGCCGCGATGGATACGAGCGAGCTTTGGAAGCTTAACAGGTGGGAAAGAAACGAAGCGCGCATTGTATAGTGTGACGCACCCTATTGATTGAGAAAAAGGACTTTAGTGTTCTTGTTAAAGTCTTCGGTTTGCCGTATCTTGGCGGTAGCCATAGAGGGCCGGTGCCTTTGTGGGTGCAACACGAGGAGGATGTGATGAAGAGAACGAAACAGGCCTTCACGCTCATTGAGCTGTTGGTGGTCATAGCAATTATTGCCATTCTTGCGGCGATCCTGTTCCCGGTGTTCGCGCAGGCGAAGGAATCTGCCAAGGGGACGTCTTGCATTTCGGACAACAAGCAACTCGGCATGGCGATCCAGATGTACATTGCGGACTCGGACGACGTGTATCCGGGCTACGTGCAGGACTCGTTCATTGTGGGCGGCGACCCCACGCCGATCTGGACCGACATGGTGCAGCCCTACGTCAAGAACAAGGGGATCTTCATTTGCCCCTCGGCGACGAACTCGAAGTACGGGGGCACCTGGGGTGAAAGGGGCTGGCTGTCGATCGGCCTCAACAACCACTACGGCGGTTGGCTCTATGGCGGCGTGCCGATGCGCGTGTACGCCTCCAACATGGCCAAGCCCGCGCAGAACGTCGTGTTCGCGGACAGTTCCCCCGGGGACCGTAACCTCGGTTACCGCGGCTACCTGTCCGACGCGTGGGACCCCCGGTTTGGCGCCTGCGGCCGGCCGATCGTCGTAAACGGGACGGGCGACACGCTTTCCGACCGGCACCGGCTGGGCACGAACGTGACGCTGGCAGACGGCCACACGAAGCACTACCCGATCAACGCGCTGCTTCCCAACGGAAACCCCGCGGCGAGCGACTGGTGCCAATGCATCGTCGATGTCAACGCGGCGAAGCTGAAGTGGCTCGTAATTTGGTCTTGCGCCACTGACTTCTAGGAATGTGTCAATGAAGGTCAAATTCGGACTGAAAGCTGCGATCGCGGTTGCGGTCCTCGCCGTGGTGGTCGCAGCCTACGTAGGCGTGCGGTCGTTCGGCGGGGGAACCGCCGCCGCTCCCGAGAAGTACACCGCCCCAGCTGCGGGCATCGACATGCAGAAGCTCGAAGCGAATCCGAACACGCCGCCGGGAATCACGGGGGCTGGCGGCGGTTAACCGACAGTCGCAACACCGGCGCTTACGGACATAATCCAACGTGGCGCCGGAGTTTGCCTCGTTCGACCCAAGCGCGCTCGCCGCGGGGCAGCGCTACAACCTGTTGACGGCCTCCGTCCAGCCGCGACCGATTGCGCTGCTGAGCACGTTGGGGGCGACCGGTGAGGCGAATCTGGCGCCCTTCTCATTCTTCATGGCGGGCGGCAGCAGCCCGGCGAGTGTGGTGGTGTCGGCCACTCTCGGAGCGGACGGGACTCGCAAAGACAGCCTGCGGAACATCGAAGAAACCGGGGAGTTTGTGGTGAACCTGGTCGATCGAGCGATGGCAGCCGGCATGAATCAGGTGTCATTCGGTTATCCGCTCGAGTTCGACGAGTGGGGGGTGTCCGGCTTCCACTCCGTCCCCTCGCAGGACGTGAAACCGCTACGGGTGGTCGAGAGCCCAGTGCAGTTCGAGTGCCGTCTCCACACCATCGTAACGCATGGTGACGGGCCAGGGGCCGCGAACTACATGGTGGGAGAAATCGTTCGGGTCCACGTGCGCACAGACCTGTGGGACGGCGCCAGGCTTGCCCCGGACGCGTTACGTCCGATCGCCCGCATGGGGGGCTCGGAATACCTCGACACGCGCGATCTCGAAATCTTCTCACTCCCGCGTCCATCCGGCTCCACGGAACCGTCTGACATGACATAGCCTTCGGGCAGGCTCATTTTTGCCATGCCGTGAAGTAGCATAGAGCCCCCTTCGCCATGCGACTCAAACGCGTCAAACTGTTCGGATTCAAGACCTTCGCCGACAAGACGGAGATCGATGTCGAGGGCGACATCATCGCCGTTGTCGGCCCGAACGGCTGTGGCAAATCCAACCTCGTGGACGCGATCCTGTGGGGCCTGGGCGAGGGAAGCGCGCGGCATCTGCGGGCGGGGACCGGCCAGGACGTGATCTTCAGCGGCAGTTCCAGGCGCAAGCCCGTGGGATACGCCGAAGTCACCCTGCTGTTCGACAACGAAGACGGGTGCCTGCCGATCGACACCAGCGAGGTCAGCATCACCCGCCGCTTGACCCGCGCGGGGGACAGCGACTACTCGATCAACCGCCAGTCGTGCCGTCTGCGCGACATTTTCGACCTGCTTGCAGACAGTGGGCTGGGCCGAGCCGGCTACGCGATTGTGAGCCAGAAGGAGATCGACCAGGCGCTGGCCGCGTCGCCCGAGGACCGTCGCGCGTGGGTCGACGAGGCGGCGGGGGTGCAGCGCTACCGCGTGCGCAAGATCGACTCCCTCAAGCGGCTCGCGTCGGCCCGCGCACACCTTGACCGCGTGCGCGACATCCTCCACGAGATCGACGGCCAGCGCGAGCCGTTGCGTGAAGAGGCCGAGCTCGCAAGGCGGTACAAGGCCGCGGTGGGCAGCCTGCGCGAGGTCGAGTGCGGCCAGCTGATCGTGGAGGTCGCGCGCGCGGTCCGCGAGGTTGAGCGGCTCGAGGTGGCGGTCGACGAGTCCATGGCGCTAGTGCGCAAGGAGACGGACCGCGCCGAGGCTCTGGAGGCCAAGGGCAGGCGCGTCGGAGAGTCGGTCAGCGAACTCGAACGCGAGATGGATGCGATCCGGAGTGCGCAGCAAGGCGCGCTGACCTCCGTCGAGCGTGCGCAGTCGGGGTTACGCCTGGGGCAGCAGCGGCTGGAGAACCTCGCCGAGTTGGAACGGAACCTGGGCGAGGAGTCCGATGCCGCCAAGGGACGCGTGGACGAGGTGCGGGGCGAGCTACAGACCCTCGCCGAGGAGGAGGCGGTCGAGCGTTCGAACCTGGAGAGGGTGCGCGCCGAGTGTTCGGGTGCGGGCGAGGACGCCAAGGCGCTTCGAGACCAACTCACCGTTTCGGAGCGGGAACTTGCCACAGGCCGCGAGGCAGACGCACAGCGGCTCAGGGCAGAGGCCGAAAGTGCCCAGCGGCGCAGCCGGGAACGTGAGATCACGCGGGAACTCGCGGGCATCGCCAAGGGACTTCCCGACCTTGAGCGGGGCGTTCAGGATGCCAAGACCGCGCTCGATGAGGCGGAAGCGCTGCTCGCAGGCTTGCGGAGCGAGGCGAAGCAACTGGACGAGGGTCTGTACGCGAGCCGCGAGGTTGACGAACAGCACGCGCAGCAGGCGCGCCGATGGATGGCCGAGCAGGCCGCACTCGAGGGCCGCGCGCGGGGAATCGAGGCCACCATCGAAACGCACGAAGGGCTCAACCACGGGGCGCGCGCCGTCATGGAGGCCGTCGACCGGGGACTTCTCAGCGGGGAGTACATTCCCGTGGCCGAGGCGATCGAAGTCGACAAGGAGTTGGCGGTCGCCATCGAGACCGCGCTCGGCGCATCGGCGAACGACCTGATCGTCCCCGACGAGGCGGCCGCCAAGGGTGCAATCGCGTATCTCAAGGAGAACCGGCTCGGAAGGGCGACGTTCCAGCCGATTCCGCTGATGCGCCCACAAGAGGCGTCCGCGGAGTTCAGGCGCCTGCTCGACGAAAAGGGCGCGGTGGGTCGCGCCAGTGAATTGGTCACGTGTGCTTCACGCCACCGGCCGGTTGTGGACAGCCTCCTGCGGCGCGTGCTGGTGGTCGAAACCCTCGACGCCGCACTCAAACTCGCGCGCACACACGGTTGGAGCCGCATCGTGACTCTCGAGGGGGAGATTGTGCACAGCAGCGGGGCGGTGACCGGTGGACACGCCGCAAAGACGAGCTATGGACTGGTGCAGCGCAAGTCCGACCTCGTCGAGGTGCAGCGTTCAGTCGCAGAGTTGGAGCGGCTGCTGGACAAGGCCCAAAAAGAGGCCGAGCGTTCGCTTCAGCGCCGGCAAGAGGGCGAGGCGAGGCTCGTCGAACTGCGGGAGAACGCCTCGGCGGCAACCGAGGAGCACGAGGAGCGGCGCACGTGGTTCGTGAACCTCAGCGACGAGCTCGCCGCAGCCCAACGCTCCGCAGGCAAGCTCGAGCAGGAGCGGGTCCGACTTGTCGCCCAGCCCGTGCCCGTAGCGCCCAACGCCGACGTCTCGGCACTCGAGGCGCGGCGGGACGAGCTGCTGAAACAGCTCGCCGCCCGAAGCGCCGACGCCGACCAGGCCGCTCAACGGCTCGCGGACGCGAGCGAGCGCCTCGAGCAGGCCGTCCAGAGGCTGGAACACGCGCGGCGGCGCCTGGCGGCGGCAGAAGAGGCGGACGAGGTGCGCGCGCGCAAACTCACCCACCTTAATCCCGAACGCGAGCGCGTGCGGCTCGAGTTGGTCAAGGAAGAGGGGGCCCTTGCCGAGGCCGAGGCCGCGAAGGCGGCGGCGGACCTGCGTCTCGCGGCGGCTCAAACGCGCAAGGCGGGGCTGCTCGACGAGTCGTTTCAGATCGCCGCGGACATTCGGGCGTGTCGGGCAAACGCCCAGGCGTGCGGCGACGCTGCCCACCAAGCCGAGTTGGGGCGCGCCCGTGCGGACACCAAGCGCGCCGCGTCCCTCCAGCGCCTCGTCGAGGAGTACGGGCTCAACGAAGACGACGCCATCGAGCAGGAGCACGCCGTGGAACTGCCCCCCGACGCGTCGACGGTCGTGGGCCGCTTGCGGCGCGAGATCAAGGCGATGGGCGACGTCAACGTGGGCGCCATTGAGGCGTTTGAGCGGCTTTCCGAGCGCAGCCACGACCTCACACACCAGAAGGCGGACATCGAGGAGGGTATCGAGCGGGTCGAGGCAAGCGTGAAGGAGCTCGACGGCCTCACACGCGAACGCTTCCTCACCACGATGAGCGCCCTCGAAACCGCCTTCGCCGAGGTCTTCGACAAACTGTTTTCGGGAGGAGAGGGGAGGATTTCTCTCACAACGCCCAACAACGTGCTGGAGAGCGGCATCGAGATCGAGGTGCTCCTGCCCGGCAAGAAGCAGCAGCGGCTTGAACTTCTGTCGGGCGGCGAACGCTCGCTTTGCGCCTCTGCGTTCCTTTTTGCGCTGCTCAAGGTCAAGCCCAGCCCGCTCGTGGTGCTCGACGAGGTGGATGCGCCGCTCGACGGGCGCAATGTCGAGCGCTTCGTGAACCTGCTGCGCGACTTCTCCAAGACGTCCCAGTTCATCGTGATCACCCACAACCCCACGACCATCGAAGCCGCGCCCGTGTGGCTGGGAATTACGATGCAGGAGCCGGGGGTGTCCACCCTGGTACCCGCAAAGATGCCCATCGCAACCCCGAGAGAGCCCGCCGAGTACGTGCCATCGAAGAATTAGCGCTGGGAACCTCCACGCCCCCGTAACGCCGGGGGCTTTCAAGCATCTGACCCATAGCAGGGTGCTGAAGAAGGGGCTTGCACCATTTGTTCTCGCGCCACGGACGTTTCCGATCCCGTGCCACCCTCATCTTGGGGGTGCGCTAGGTGAGAACTCTCGGCGAAAGCACCCCCGACACGAGGGTGGCACGGTTGCGTTGGCCTTC
>CAYJMZ010000155.1:0-822 GCA_964370995.1 uncultured Fimbriimonadaceae bacterium
AAAAAAATGAAACGCATAGCCATGATGGCAGTTCTCGGCACGCTGGCGGCACTCGCGCTCGCCCTGCCCGCTTTCGACAAACTCTTTGAATCGACCTACAAAGTCAAGCCCGGCAGCGACCTGGGTAAGGCGAAATGCATGCTTTGCCACACCAAGAAGATGGGCGGCAAAGGTATGAACGAATACGGCAAGGATCTGCAGAAGCTGATCGTGGCGTCGGGAGGCAAGAAGCTGACGCTCGAGATCCTCAAGAAGGCGGAGCATCTCGACTCGAATGGCAACAAGGTCAAGAACATCGACGAGATCAAGGGCGACAAGTTGCCCGGCCTCAAAGCTGAGTAGGCGCACGGTCTGGTACGCTGTCCAAAGGCAGGAATGAAATGAAGATTGGCGCTGTGATTTCTGGGTTCGTGGTAGCCGCTGGCCTGTCGGTCGGCGGCTACACGTTTCTAACGGCCGCCTCCCCGTACCTTACGGTGGAGGAGGCTTTGGCCAGACCCGGAGAGTCGGTGCACGTCGTCGGAGTGGTCGATCGAAAGACCGTCCAGAACGACGTGATGGGCGGAACCATGCGGTTCAAGATGTCCGACGAGACCGGCAAGACCATGGATGTGGTTTACCACGGCCCCAAGCCTGCTAGCTTCGAGACCGCACCCAAGGTTTCGGTTGCCGGGGAGTTCCACGACGGCGTGTTCGTCTCGGACAAGATCCTCGTCAAGTGCCCGAGCAAGTACGAGGGCGAGAAGAAGGCCTAGTTCGTCGTTCGTCGTTTGTCGTTTGTCGTTTGTCGTGTCGGGACTCCGATTGGTCCCATCCGAACGA
>CAYJMZ010000155.1:832-4075 GCA_964370995.1 uncultured Fimbriimonadaceae bacterium
CCCTTCTTTTTTTGTTGGCAGGGACCCGAGGGGATCCCCGTCCCAACGAAAGACGAAAGACGAAAGACGAACGACGAACTACGCCGTCACGAGTTCCCGCGCCTCGTCCGCCTCGCGCTTGGCGGTGGGACGTTCTGGGCGCGGCCGGTTCCGTCGGTAGTACACGCCGAGGAAGCCTCCCAGGCCCATCAGGAAGGTTCCCAGCCACACGAGGATCGTCAGGGGCTTGTAGTAGACCTCGATGGGGTACATCGGCGTGGCCAGGAGCGCCTGGATACTGACCGAGCTGTCCGCGGCGTTCATGCTGAGCAGAGCCATCTTCAGGTTGCCGCCGATGTCGGCTGGCAGCTGCGCGACTTCGCCATCTTTGCCGATTACCATCTTCGGGGTGTAGGTCTGCACCTTGCCCTCGCTTTCGATCTGCAACTCGGCACCGAAGCTCGTGCCCGCCATCCCCGGCTCACCCTCCCGCACCATCTTTACGTACTTGATCGACATCCCGCCGAGCGGCATGACCTGTCCGGGCTTCAACGAAACCGGGTTGCTTGTCTCCGTCGTGGGAGGGTGTAGGGTGAAGTACACGTCGTGCAGCGCATAGTGTTGGATGTGCGGCCAAACCATCGGGTCTTCGTGGCCGTCCGCTCCCCTGACCATGTAGAGGCCCGGTCTCGCGGTAAACAGGGGCACCTTGCCTCCGCGTGCGTCGAACACCTCGAACTCGACCTTGTTGTGCCGGTCGTGGAGGTCTGAGGTGAGACCCTTGAGCTTCACCACATTGTCGAGCACGGTTGCGGGATGTCCTTCCATGATGAGGGCCTCCTCGTGGCGCTCGAAGCCTCTCGAAGCGATGAGGCCCAGCATCAGCACGGCCACCCCCATGTGCGTGATAAACGGCGCCAGCCCGAGCTTGGACGCCCGGCGCAGCTCCAACATCCGCCAACCGTTACCGACCAGTGCGACGACGCACAGCCCGATCAGGATTACCATCCACACAAGTCCGCTGGCCTTGATGCCCCCTGGGAAGTTGATCTGGGGCGAGAGATTCGCGAACTTCGAGAACGAGGTGAGGGCTGCGGAGAACAGCAACAGGCCCAGGATTCCGACAGTCAGGCAGAAGATCGTGTAGGCGCGCCTCGCCAAATCCCGCAGAGGCGCCCCGCGCCAACTCGCGAACGGCCCCAACGCCAGCAGAATCATCAGCGGCACGAACAGCCACGGGACCACGAGGTGATAGGTCTTCTCTTCGACCACCGACGGCGCCTGTCCGGTCAGCGCCTTGGCCAGGGGCACGCTCATGCCGGCCATGGCCATCACGCCCAGCCCGATGAGGAACCCGATCCCAAGGCGGTAGAAGCCCTCCCGGTGTACCCCTGTAGCCAGCTTTTCGGTCCGAACGCTGCGCCGCCACTGGACGAGGCGAACCGTCCATAGCACGAGGAACGGGCCTGCCATCACGATGAGCAGCCCGATCAGCACCCGGAGGGCGGAGCTGTCCATCTCGGCGAAGCTGTGGACGCTCGTGTCCGCCAGCACGCCCGAGCGCGTCAGGAACGTGCCGTACATGAACGTGAGGAACGGCAGCGCCCCGAGCATGAGATTCGAAATCTGCCATCGCTTGCGCGTGCCCTGCACCATCGCTCCGTGGACGAAGGCGGCCATGAAGCACCACGGCACGAAGCTGGTGTTCTCGACGGGATCCCACATCCAGAACCCGCCCCATCCGAGGGTCTCGTACGCCCAGAACCCACCCATACACAGGCCGACGCCCACGAGCGTCAGGGTCGCGATCGCCCACGGTCGCACGATGGGAATCCAGCCTTCGTAGCTGCGGCTGATCATCGCGGCAAACGCCAGGGCAAACGGAACGGTTAAAGCGCCGAAGCCCAGGAAGATGGTGGGAGGGTGGATCGTCACCCAGTAGTTCTGCAGCGAGGGCGCGATGCCGAAGCCCTCGGAAGGCACCACGACCCGCCCCTCGAATATGTTCAACGCAAAGGGCGACTCAAAGGCGAGGATGCCGCAGATGGACCCCAGAAACACGGAGTAGACCACGGTGAACCAGCGCCGGTACTCTCCGGCGGCCCTTGCAGCCGCGACGCCGAATATCGCAGCGCACACCCCCCACAGAAGGAAGCTGCCCTCCTGCCCAGACCAGATGCCGGCGATGCGGTAGGGCAGCGACGTCTGGGTGTCCGCGTGCCCCCACACGTATTCGTATTCGAACCGGTTGGCCGCAAACAGCGCGGCAAGGCATCCAAACGTGCCGAACAGCGCGGTGGAGGCGAGGGTAAACGCCCGGGCACCGATCTTGGCCAGGCGTGGGTTTCGCCCCGCGAAGGCCCAGGAGGCCAGGGACAAGACGTAGAGGGCCGCGGCGAGAATTACCGCGAATCGACCTGCGCTGCCCACGAGGAGGGACCAGGCCGGAGGGGCCCCTTCCGAAATCAGTGTTGGATCACCCATTGTTGTTATTGTCCGCCATTTGGGGCGGTCCGCGCTTGAAAGGCTGCTTTAGAAAGGCACGGGGCCACGATCCCTTGCGGGGACCGTGGCCCGGGGGCATTGGAGGATGGGTTCGGACGCACCTCAATGCGCCCGAACCCGGGGTTGGATGGGATCAGAAGTCACCGCCCGCGGTCATGTCGGCTTCCGACGCCTTCTTCCGGTCTCGCTCGATGATCGCCAACTTCTGCGCGTTGGTCAGCCCGCCTTGGACGGGGATGTGGAGCCCCCCGGTAACCTCGTCCATGTTGTCGTTCGCGATTCGGATCAGGTGTCTGGCGTACGCGGAGTTGTGCACGCCGTAGTCACCAGACCGGACTACGAAGTAGTAGTTGTGGCGAGCGCGTTTCACCTGGATCGGAACCAGGCTCTGAGCTGGTGCGACCTTGCCCTCCGCCACGATGTTGGAGGTGTACTCCCAGAACAGTTCGTCGCCAAATGTGGCGAACGCCCAGTCCCCCATGCGCACTCGGAGCGAGTACAACGATCCCAGAATGTCATTCTTGACCGATGTGACCCGCGCCGCCGCGTCGTTCTCCGTGTGGCACGGAGCGCACGCGTTGTAACTCACCGTGAACGTGTGGCGCGAATCGGGCATGTGGCACTTGCTGCACTGCCCGGGCGCGTTGGCGTGGGCGGTGTTGCGGTCCACCGGCCCGCTGCCCTCGACGCCTCCGAATCCGAGAAGCATGTTGAACTGGTTGCTGTCGTGCATGCTCGGCCGCGAGGTGCCCGAGGTGA
>CAYJMZ010000155.1:4175-7146 GCA_964370995.1 uncultured Fimbriimonadaceae bacterium
CGCTGCTCTGCGGTGAGTAGCGCGAGAAACTGCTGGCTGGGTGAAGTGCCGCCAGCACCGCCGGTCAAGGGGCCGCCCTCGCCGCCGCAACTCTGCAACACGAGCACAGCTGCGGCCAGGGGGACGGCCGCGAACAGAGTAATAAACCATCTGGATTTCATCGATTGCCTCCGCTGCCGTTTATGAGTGAGAACGTCTGTTTGTGTTTGGGGATTGTCTTCCATCGTGGGATCCTCTCTAGAACCGGGTGTTGAACGTGAGTCCCACCACGGTGGTCCGGTAGTTCATTGCGTCGTATGCCCGATCCGTGTACCGCCAAGGCGAGTACGTCAGCTCGAGCGAGCTGTTCGCGTCGATTTGTCGTCGGTACGACGCGTTGATCTGTGTGCCCCTCACGTTGTTGTCTTTGTCCCCGAGGGGGTTGTCGTTGTCGGTCACGAACCAGTTGACTCCCAGCGAAACCGATTCGTTGGGCCTTAGCGCGTGGTCTGCGCCGATCGAGAACGAAGTGCTTCCTGGGAAGTAGGAGGCCAAGGTGTCGTCGCCGTTGACCTTATATTGCGTACCGGCGATTTCCAGGAACGCGCTGGTCCTGTCGTCGACCGCGTAGCTTCCGCCAAAGGCCAGGTTGTACGACCGAATTTCCGTGTCCCTCGGTGAGTTCTGGTCGTATCGGAGCCCGTAGGTTGCGTATCCGTTGCAACGCTCGCCGCCGCCGGACAATTTCACCTGCGCCCGAACGCGATCGTCCCAATACAAGGCTCGCGCGTCTTCCGTGAGCATCGTCGGACCCTGGGTCAGGTGCTCCCAAGACCATCCGACCGAGTATCGGATGTCTTTTGCGAATCGGCCGGAGATCTTCGCGTCGTAGGTGTCCCACGACGGAACGTCCACGAACTGTTGGTCGGCACGGATGCGCTCGGACTCTCGATGCAGGAATCCAGCCTGGAACGCGATCTTGCCGGCTCGGTGCACCAAACGCGCCGAAGTCAGGAATCTCTCCCGCACGTGCGCATTCTCGATGATCGGGAAGTCGATCTCGTCTCTCCGCACGTTCACGAGGAGCGCGGTGCTTGGGCCCATGTCCAGATCCGCCGCCACCGCCCAGGAGTTGACCTCGCCGTCGACCCGCCCCACCTGCTCGATTCGGGTCTGCGTGTACATCCCTTCGATGTTGAGCGTTGGGATCGGTGCGACCGAATATCGGGCGTCGATCCGGTGCTGGATCGAATTGGGCTGCGTGCCGGTCTTGTCGTAGAATCGGTTGTCGGCGATGGTCACCCCGAGGTGGCCGCCCATCAACTTGCCCTCGATTCCGCCGGCACGCTACTTGGTTCTGTAATAGGTCGGGTCCTTGGGCGCCTCGAACGACCTGTCGCGCGTCCTTTGCTTGAACCGATAGAAAACGCCGATGTCGGGGCTTATCGCGTACTGCACGGTCGCCTCGGCAACGTCCTCCGAACTCGCGGGGATCACCATGGGGGTGGGGTCGTAAAACTCGTGTCGGCTCACGGTGGCTTTGGCCATCCCACGCCCGTCGGCAAACGACACGGCTCCTGTCGCGATTCGGTCCCCATCCGGTGAACCGCGCAGGATGAGGGTGGAGTAGGGGCTCTTCCCGTTGGCCGGCGCCACGAGCCTCAGCTCGCCGATCTGGAACCCGCGCGACGGCGTGGCGTACTGCCGAAGCTTGTGCCCGTTGCCCGTCTCAGCCCACCCGTAGTATCCGAGCGAGAACCAGCGCACCTTCACGGGGGCCTCGTTATCGTCCGGCTCCTGCCCGGCCGGCGGAGTCGCGTTCTCCGCCCACGCACCCGACACCGTGGTCGACAGCAACATCACCGCCGCAAACCGCTCAATCCATCGCATGCTCGTCCTCCGTTTCAAGGTCTCTCCTTTCACTTCCTGCGGAAGGTTGGATCCGTGTTGCTGCCGTGAGGCGCCACGTGGCACCCGGCCGACCAGCAACTTCGGCCAGGATTGTGCTCCGCGAGCTTTTCCGTGTGGCATTGGGCGCACAGGCCGCGGGACGACGCTTTCAGCATCTTCGCATTGTGCGTGCCGTGCCCCGAGTGACACTCCGCGCACCCGGCGCCCGCGTACCCCGCCACCGGATCGTGTTCGAACACAAAAGGCCCTGCGAGGTCTGCATGGCAGGTCACACAGGCGTCCCGGTCCGCGGAAACGTTCAGCTTCGCGTTCTTCGTGGGGTGTGCGCTGTGGCAGTCGCTGCACTGCATACGGCCCTCGGGGATGGGGTGGTGGGAATTCAGCCTGAACTCGGCAACCTGCGCGCCGTGGCACTGGCCGCAAAGGGTGGCCTGGTCTGCCTTGAGGAGGCTTCGCGGCTCGACCCGGGCCTTGAACGCGGCCGCAACGGACTTGCCAGCCCGGCCCTTGCGCACGCTCCCGGTTTCCCAGGCGGGGTCCGAATCGGGGTGGATCTGGTGGCAGGACACGCACGCCATGTTTTCGCGCGAGTGCGCAGAGCGTTTCCAGTGCGTCTCGCTGAGCGTGCCGGCGTGGCACCGCAGACACGCGGCCGACGACTCGGCGGGCGCCAGCGTGCGGAAGTTGATGTTCTCGGGGTTGTCCTCGTCCTGATGGATCCCGCCCGGGCCATGGCAACCCTCGCACCCTTGCTTGTCAAGGGGAAGGTGCGATCCGGTCATAAACGACGCGTGGCCCGACGTGGGAAAATCCTTTGCCTGAACTGCATGGCAGGCAGCGCACGCCTCCGAGCCCATGTAGTCGTCGGGTTTGGCGCGCGCGAACAACTTCGCGGCTTTCGAAGGTTCGCCTTTCCTCTGGCCTCCTCCACTGGCCGCGAACACCAGCGAGGCCAAGCCCACAACAAGGATGAGTGATTGGAATTTCATGTCCGCCCCAAGGTCCCACCACTATACTCCGCGGCTTGGAGCAACAGAAACAAGCCCCATTTTTGCGTCCAGTGTTCCACGGACAGAGGAAG
>CAYJMZ010000156.1:0-7140 GCA_964370995.1 uncultured Fimbriimonadaceae bacterium
TGAGGATTGAGGATTGAGGATTGAGGATTGAGGATTGAGGATTGAGGATTGAGGACTGAGGATTGAGGATTGAGGATTGAGGATTGAGGGGAATGAGCTGAACGTGCAAGTCCGGCTCAATCCTCCAATCCTCAGTCCTCAATCCTTCGCCTGGGCCACAATCAAGGCATGCAGAGCACGATCCCCGTGGCCCACGACTTCAACTGTCCGTGGTGCTGGATCGGGTTGTTCCAGGCGCGGCGTCTGCAGCGCGAGTTCGGGGTCGAAATCGAATGGCGCGGGTATGAACTGTATCCGGAGGACCTTCCCTGGCCGGAAGCGCCCGGCGTTCCGCCCCCCACGCTGATCGAGCCGCCCAACGGTCCCGGTCGGCTTGCCCTGGCGTATGCCGCGGCGGGCATGGACCCTCCCGTGTGTCCCCGGCCCCGGCAGATGCGTACGCACGCGGCGCACGAGGCCGTGGAGTACGCGCGCACCGAGGGGACCCACGACGCCCTGGTCGAGCGCTTCTACCGCGGCCACTGGGAGCAGGGCCTCGACCTTCGGGACCCCGCCGTGCTCGCCCACCTCGCCCAGGGCACCGTGCGCGATGTGGGACGTATGCTGGACTCGGTACGGGACCGGCGCAACGCCAAGCAGATCGTGCCGTTCGATGCCGATGCCTATGCGCGGGGCGTGTTCTACGTGCCGACCTTCTGGATTGGGGCGCACCGGCTCGCCGAGCAGCCGTACACCGCCCTGCGCGGCGCGATGCTCGAGGCCGGCCACGTGGAGACTTCGGGACACGAACCCTACGCGGCGCTGTCGTTTCCGCCATCCGGCGGCGATCGTCCGTGGGTGGTGGTGAACATGGTCGCGACCATCGACGGCAAGACCGTGATGGGCACGCGTAACGACCCCGTGGGGGACCTGGGCTCGGCAGCCGACCACGCGGCCATGCGGCGCATTGAGGACGCCTGCGATGCGGTGATGATCGGGGCAGGCACCCTTCGTGCAACCCCCAAATTGCATTTCGACCCGCGCCTCCAACGCATCGTGGTGACCCGTTCCGGGGCGTTGGACTTCGAGGGCCGCTTCTTTACCGATGCCCCGGAACGCGCGGTCGTGGCGACCCCCGAGGGCCGAGTGCTGGGGCCGCCCGACGGTGTGAGCGTGTGGCAAGGCGGCACCGAGGGGGTGGATCTCGCCGCGCTCCTTGGTTGGCTGCGCGCGGCACGTGGGATCCGCACGCTCGTGGTGGAGGGCGGCAGCGACCTCAACGCGGCGCTTATCGGGGCCGATCTGGCCGATGAGTTGTTCCTCACCCTCGCGCCGAAGGTCAAGCTCGGTGCCGACACGCCGACCTACGCGGGTGGGGTGGCACTAGCCCGCGAGGCGCTCCAAGCCTACACAATCGTCGAGCAAGCCCGGGTGGGCGACGAGTTGTTCATCCGGTATCGGCGAGATCGGAGCGCGCGCTAGAGCCCATGCCGGCCCCTCGCAAGCCCCTTTCGCCCGCGACGTACCTGCTCAGAAATCTGGGCCGGACGGTGCCCCTCACGCTCGTAATCACGATGGCGGTGCTGCTGGTCTTGGGAATCGTATCGATGATCGACTCGATTCCACTCTCCATCCGCACGATCTACCGCTACTCCGAACACTCGCTGGGAGTGAGCCCGAGAGGCGATCCGGCCGGGACCGCGCAGCTTCAATCCGACATCGAAAGAGAATCGCCCGTGCCCATCGAGCGCATCGTCGTGTGCCGGGCCGCGTCGGGGCAGGTGGAGAGCATTGTGGGGAAGTGGCCGTTCGCGGTGCTTGGCCTCAAGCGGGACGACCTGAAGTACATGCTGGGCGAGTTGGGTGCTTCGCAGGTGGACGGACGCCTGCCGACGGTGGGTGCGCCCGAGGTGGTGATCAGCGAGCCCGTGGCGCGCAACCGTGGCCTCCAGTTGGGCTCGGTGCTGCTGGGGCCGGACCTGCCGGAGAACTATTCGCCCCTGCCGGTCAAGGTCGTGGGAATCGCCCGCACGGACATGTGGCTGATGTTCGCGGACTACACGTACGAGGCGGTCAACCACTTCCCGCCGATCGACAACCTGCTTGTGATCGCACCCACCCTGGAGCAGCAGGGCGTGCTGGATCGATGGGCCGTCGAGCGCTTCAAGGGCGCGCGCGCGCAACTGTTCGCGTTCCACCGCCTCGAGAAGGAAACGTCCGAGATGTTCGGAATCCTGTACCGGATTCTGGACGTGGTGATCGGAACGCTGGTGGCGGTGATCACCCTGATGATGGGCATGCTGATCAACATCTACCAGTCGCAGCGCATCGTCGAATTCGGCCTGCTGCAGGCGCTGGGGTACACGAAACGCCAACTGCTGAAGCGCGCGCTGGTGGAGATCTTCGTCGTGCTCGTCGCGGGATGGCTCCTGGGGCTGGCCGCCGCGTACGGGTTCCTCAACATCGCCAAGGCCGTGCTGATGGACCCAAAGGCGTTCTCCCTCGACACCCTCGACCCGATCGCATACCGGTACACGGTGCCCATTCCCGTGGCGATCCTCGCCGTGGCGTCGCTCACCGTGTGGCTGCGTTTCCGGAAGTTCGACCCCGTGACGGTCGTCGAAAGGAGGATGGGATGATCGCCGCCCGCGGGGTGTCGCTGGTGTACGACGACCATGGCAAGCCCGTGTACGCGTGCCGGGAGGTGGATTTCGAGGTGCACGCGGGCGAGTTCGTGGGCATCTTGGGGCCTTCGGGCTCGGGCAAGTCGTCCCTGCTGTATCTGCTCAGCGGCCTGAAGACCCCGACGAGCGGGACCATCCAGGTGGCAGGGCGGGACCTCGCGTCGTTGGGGGACGCCGAGCGCAGCCGCATGCGCCTGAGGTCCTTCGGGTTTCTGTTCCAGCAGCCGTATCTTCTGGGGTACCTCTCGGCGCTTGAGAACGTGCTGGTCGCCGACACCTCGCGCTCCCTTGAGACACAGGCCCTGGGGTTGTTGGACCGGCTGGGGCTCGGCGGGAAGACGCACCGCATGCCCCACGAGCTCAGCGGAGGCGAGCGCCAGCGCGTGTGCGTGGCGCGGGCCCTGCTGGGTGAACCCGAGGCGGTGTTCGCGGACGAGCCCACCGCGTCGCTCGACCACCGGAACGGCCTCGAGGTGGTGAACCTGCTCAGCGAGCACCGCGGCGGCGGCGCGCTCGTGATGGTCACCCACGACCCGTCGATGTTGGAGGGCGCAGACCGGGTCTTGCACCTCAACGACGGCCGAATCGAGGGGTAGGGCGGGTGGTTTGTGGTTGGTGGTTTGTGGTTGGTGGTTTGTGGGACTCCGGAGCGGCATCCCTCCGCGATCCTCTGCGGTCTCAGCGTGACACTTCCGGAGCGGGGACGGGCAGGGGGTAACTTCACACCCGTGCCCGAAACCGAATTCCTGGCCGACGAAGCCGCGACCCGGGCCATGGGTGCGCGCCTTGCCCCGCGCCTCGCGCCAGGCGACGTAGTGCTTTTGGAGGGGCCGCTCGGGGCCGGGAAGACCACCTTTGCGCGCGGAGTGCTCGAGGCTCTGGGGCACGTGGGTTCTGTGCGCTCGCCCACGTACAACCTCGTGCAGACGTTCGACACGCAACCGCCGGTGATGCACGCAGACCTCTACCGCGTCACGAGCCACGCCGGCATCGGCATCGAGGAGTATCTCGACACCCACGTGTGCCTGATCGAGTGGCCGGACCGTGCCGAGGGCCTCGTGGACCCAGCGGGTTGCTGGCGCGTGGAGATCGCGTTCGAGGGGAACGGGCGGGCGGCCTCGGTGAGAGCGCCCTCCTCATCGGACCGATAGGACCGATCTGTCCGATCTGTCCCACAAGACCCTTCCGTCGGTACACTGGGCCATGCCGATCCGAGTGGGGATTCTCAGCGTGGCGCACATGCATGCGTGGGGCTATGCGTCCGCGCTGCAGACGGATGCGGGGGCGCTGTGCGGGCCCGTTTGGGACGACGTGCCCGAGCGCGCGGCGGCGTTTGCCGAGGCGTTCGGCCTCGAAGTCGCCGCTTGGCCGGCGGATGTTTTGAATGCTTGCGAGGCGGTGGTGGTGACGAGCGAGAACCGTCGCCACGCCGAACTCGTCGAGCAGGCCGCGTCGGCCGGTCGCCACGTGCTGTGCGAAAAGCCTCTCGTTACCAGCGAGGAGGAGGGCGCGCGCGTGCGGGCTGCCGTTGCCGGGTCCGGAATCAAGTTGATGACCGCGTTCCCCTGCCGCTACTCGCCCGCCTTCCAGCGCCTCCGAGACCGCGTGGCCGCGGCCGACATCGGAACCGTGCGCGCGGTGTGCGCCACCAACCGCGGCCGCTGCCCGTTCGATTGGTTTGTGGATGTCGAGCGCTCCGGCGGCGGGTCGATGATCGATCACGTGGTGCACGTTGCGGACCTGCTGCGCGTGCTGCTTGGCGAAGAGGTCGCCACCGTGCACGCCTCGACGGGGAACAACGTGTACGGGCAGGCGTGGGAGGACACGGCCATGCTTTCGATGACGTTCCCCAGCGGCGTGTTCGCGTCGCTGGACTCCAGTTGGTCCCGCCCGAAGTCCTACCGCACCTGGGGCGATGTGACGATGAACGTCGTGGGCGACGGCGGGGTAATCGAACTGGACATGTTCGCCCAAGCGGTGCAGCTTTACGGGGCCGGCGACCCGGCGCACATTTCGCCCGGCTACGGTTCGGGCCTGGACGCGCCCCTGGTGGCCGATTTCCTGCAGTGCATCGCCGCCGACACGGCACCGCCGATCACCCTCGAGGACGGCGTCCAGGCCGCCCGCGTGGCACTTGCCGGCTACGAGAGCGCCCGCGCGGGCCAGCCCGTCGCGCCGACGGCGGGCTAGTCGTTTGTAGTTTGTAGTTTGTCGTTTGTCGTTTGTCGTTCGGATTGGATCACGAGGAGTTCGCTGAGATTCGGACCCCTGCGCGAAAGCACTCCGAACGACCAACGACGAACGACCAACGACCAACGACCAACGACTAGCCCCCCCCCCCTACCTGCCGCCGCTGACTTGCGGGCCCGCGCTCCACAGGCCTAGGCGGTCCCAGCGGGTGGGGTCGTAGAGCAGCGCGGATGTGGGTTTGTCCACCGGCGAAGACACAATTACGCCGAGCGCGGTGCGGTTCACCCGGCTCTGCGCGGGCAGGCGCATCTCGGCGCCCGTGTCCAGGTTGATCAGAGCCATGCCGTTGTTGTCCGTTACCTGTGCCAGCAGGGGGTCCTGGTTGTCGATGAGCCGGATTGAGCCGCGCACCTCGAGCAGGTTTCGGCGCGTGCCGTTGGGAAGATACACCCGGGCGAGCAGCGTCGACCCGTACTGCATCGTCTCTTCGATCACCACGGTGCGCGCGGCGATGTTCGTGGAGCGGCTCAGACGGGCGCCGAGCACCTCGAACGAGAAGATCCGCGTGTCGCGCGCAAACCGGGCGATGCCCCAGGTGTCGCCTTGGCGGGCCACCAGCATCAGCGCCTCGTCGCCCGAGGCGAGTTCGTCGCCCAAAGGCAACCGACACACCGACAGGGCGTCAAAGCGGCCCACGAGTTCGGCGATGGGCTTCTTGTCGCCGAGGTCCACCTTGACGAGTGCCTCGAGCCAGGGGTCCGCGGTTTTCTCGCGCCACTGGACGAGGAAGTAGGCGGCGCTTCCAACGCGTGTGGCGCCGGCGAGGGCTGTGGCGCGGGCCTTGCGCTCGCCCTTCGCGAACTTCGCCCTATTCGCCTTGATCTCGTCCTCGCTAAACAGGCGCGCCGACAGCGGCAACTCGGGCAGCCACGTGCTGACGAGGCGCTTGCCCTTGCGAATCGACAGCCCTCGATCGATGTCCCATACCGCGTAGACGTCGTCTTTGCGAAACACGACGGCGGCCGGTGCAGGGATGGCCACGCCCCCCAAGGCCACGGTGATCTTCTGCGTGCCGTCCGAGACCACGAACCCGTCGTTCGAACGCCCAAGCGTGGCGGGGCCCTGCAGCAGGGTTGCGGCGATGACGAGGGAAGATGTCAACATGTTGGTGCGCCGCCGGCATGCGCTGGAGCGTCCGTGAGTTTAGTGTACTGCCGAGACTGCCACCGATTCGACGAAGGGGCCCGCCGATGCCTGGACGGCAAGGTCAACCCTCAGGAGTGGGAGACCGCCGTGAGCGTGTCGCGGCAGTTCGGGGTGCGCGCCCTGTGCGTGTTCAACGACCACCGCGAACGCCTGATCCACGTGCGAAGCGGCGAGCCGCCCCCCGGGCCTCAGTGCCGCGTCTCGGTGGACTCCGACAACAACACCGCGTAGCCGTCCGGGTCGGCGACGAGGAACGTCGTGTCCCCCCAGAGCGCCGTCTCCAGGCTGCGCAGGATGCGTGCATTGCTCTTCTCGAGGACCTGCGCGATCGCCGGAAGGTTCGTGACGTGGAAGTTGATCACGAGCCCTCCGCTGCGGTCCAGAAGCGGGTTCTGCTCGTGCTGGGGCTGCTGGAGGAGCAAGATCTGCGTTTGTCCCGTGGACAGGTACGCCAGCCGGTGGCCGTCCCAGTTGTCCTCGCGCGTGATCGGCAGGTCGAGCATGCCGTGATAGAACGACAGCGACCGGTCGAGGTCCTGCACGTCGAGGATCAGATGGGATAGCTGGCTCGGCTTCTGCACCGATCCCCCTTTCTCCACGAACCCCGCCGTGTCCTGCCGGATGTTTTTGTGCGACCTTCCCGGGGGGAGCTCAGGCAGGACCATAATGGTGCATGGCCAGTGGCGACCTCCTCCCCCTTTGGAAACTTCACAAGATCGACACCGCCATCGTGGAGATTAGGAAGCGCGCGGCGGCGCTCGATGGCGGCAAGGCCCTTCAGGCTGAGATCGCGGCGTTGCAGGCCGCCTTCGACGAGGCCGAAGGGAGCGCCAAAGCCTGGTCGGGGGAGCAGCACGACATCGAACTCCGCCAGAAGGGGTACGAGGAGAAGATCGAGCGGTTCAACAAGCAGTTGTTCGGCGGCACCGTGATCAACCCCCGCGAGGTCGAGAACCTGCAAAAGGAGATCGCGTCCCTGAAGCGGCACCGGGAAGAGCTGGACGAGCGCCTTCTCGAGCTTTGGGAGTTGTTGCCGCCGGCGCGGGCGGAAGCCGAAGGGATCGCGCAGCGGCTCTCGCAC
>CAYJMZ010000157.1:0-7093 GCA_964370995.1 uncultured Fimbriimonadaceae bacterium
TTTTCGACCGGCACGTTGCGCAGAGGTGGTGCATTATTCGACCGGCACCAACAAGCGCCGCCTGCCGCACACTCGCACCCGCACCGAAGCGCAGACGCAACACCTCTCTGATCTTCCTCATGTAGATTCTCTTCCTTGGCATCCCCTGGCCTCCCGGACCATGTTGGACCGGGAAGGGGACTGGTCGGGAAAGCTACCGAGGGGGACATCGCAAAGCGGGCCTTAAGGTGTTCGCTTTCGATTGGAACGGGCGTTCGTATTCGATTGGAATGCCCGTTCGTTTTGGATTGGAATGGGCGTTCGATTTGCGTTGGAACACGCAGCCGCCGGGCGAAAGATCCTCGACGAGGCGTAGTGCGCACCCTCTAACACCCCAATCGTGCTGGGTCGGGGAACATACGACCACCTTCACGCGGCACCACTAATTCTGAACCGTTGACCAACTTTTCGGATCTAACTTCGTCAAGCCCGGAACCTTCGAACGAGAAGGAAGGCGGCGCCGATTGAAAATGCCGCCAGGAGTGGGTATGACAGTATCATCAAAACATTGAAATACCAAGCAAAGTTCTCGCCCACGTGCACGACGGTGTTTATGGTGGGGACTAACTTGTAGACGCAAACACCGGCGGCAATAAGCCAAAGGAACCACTTATTGAAGATCATTGGCAGTGAAAACGTCAGGGAGAAGAGAAATCTGACAGCCAACGCACTTGCACTGAGATCACCGCCAAACATCTTGAATGCGGCCATCACCCCTGTGAATACGACGGTACCAATTAGTCCACTGAGAAGGAGTAATACAATGTCTTGCTGAAACTCGGTAAGACTGTGAAGCCAAGTCGTGGCCGATACTCTTCTTACGCTCATCATGGCTTCCTTGCAAAGAGAGTTGTCCAACCAAAGTTCATTCCTATTTGCCCGACCTCTTTCGCCGTGAAGCTTGTCGGAATATGACCCAAGTGGATCGATCCGTCGGCCAGAAGACAGTGGTACTTTGTTGGCCACACGCCGTCTTTGGGGACTACCTCATTGAACTGATTGAACTCATACCCAACACCCTCTAAGCCAGAGAAGACCGATATCATGATAGCCTTGTGCTTGGGTTGCTGGTCGCCCCACCACCCATCCCAAGCCTCCTTGCTCTCCAACGGGTGAACAGCTCGCACGTAGGCGTATGAACCGATTAGCGGGGATCCAAGACTCATCTGGCCTCGCTTGTTCCAATAGTCTAGGTTATCGTGAGTCGGAGCGTCCTTCAGCATATACTCAGCAGAATCGCCGACGGGCAGCATCGCAAAGTTGTCGTCGCTGAGGTATAGGGTCATGGCGACGTAACATTGTCTTAGGTTTGAGATTGTGCTAGCCGCGTTTGCGTTCCTCTTTGCTCTCTGCATCACCGGAAATAGAATCGCAGCAATTACCGCCAAGATGGCAATGACGATGAGAATCTCGATAAGGGTAAAGGCACCTTTGTTGCGTTTCATAGCTTTCCTCCTAACCGGACGAGGGCATACTACTTCATTATGCACGCCCTCATCCGGTTTGATCCTCACAGCGCGGTAGGCGTTTTCGTACCTGTCACACGGCAATGCATAGTGGCGGCGGCCGCAACTGAAGATTGACGACTGGGGGAGGAGCGGGCCAATTTGGGAGTGCGGGGATTCATCCGCCTTCGCCGGAGCTTCGGCGGATTCATCGGCGTGCGGGGACCCTGGTTGGCGCTCCGCTTGCACGGTGGCTGGCCAGACGCTGCGAAAGCGCCGATGAATCGTCGCACTCCCAAACTGCGGCGTTGCGATTCAGGAGTGCGTGGCGAGATTGGGAACTGCCGCGACTGGCGGACGAGGGGACTCTGGAATCTCCGCACGTCGGCAAGAGCCTGGCGGGTTCACTCGGGATCAGAAAACCCTCTCGCCCGTCGGAATCCGCGAGACGCGGAAGCCACCTTGAGCAGATCGGGAGCGGAGTTTCAGATCTGCGGTCCACTCCCCACTCCCCATCTACTTCTTCTTGAACACCCCGTCGCCGACCTTGGTCCACGTGTCGCCCGCCTTGAACTCGAGGGTGAACTTCATCTGCGTGTTCGACACGCGCGTGAGGGATGCGCGGCTGACGGTCGGCGGTGCTCCAGGCGCGCCGGCCCAGGGCTCGCTGATCCAGGTCTGGGTGTCGCCTTTCACCTCGCCCCACTCGACGCGCGGCGTGGGCGCCATGTTGGTGAACGTGTGGCAACTGTACTTGCCCTTGCCGGCGTCCCAGCCCACATAGGCGTCCTCCATCATCTTCATGCCCATCGCGTCCCACACGGAGGACATCTTGATGAACTGGCCGCTCTTGGACACGTTGTAGGTCATGACGCCCTCCATGTCCATGCCTTCGAAGGACATCTTCACGTTGCCTGACCACGTGCCGATCATCCAATCGAACTTCTTGAGTTCGGTAGGGGGCTCCATGTTGGGGATCTGGGCGGCGGCGAGGGCCACGGTAAGCAGCAGCGCTGTCGCAAAAGCGAGTCGTGTCATCCTATGACCTCCTAGGCAACGAAGATACCCGAGGGCCCAGGGTCTACCCGTGCAGACGTGTGCGTCGTCGCCGATTGGCAAGCAGGATTCCTGCGGCGGCCAGGGCCATTGTCGCGGGCTCGGGTACGGGTTGCGCGGTGATGGTTGCCTCAACCGGCGTCGAGTCGAAGAAGACATCGCCGGCGGTACCCACCATGAAGTCGACGTTGTCCCCCACTCCGAGACTGACGCTGAAACTGAAGGCGGACGCGGCCCCTGTGTTCAGCACCTGGTGGTGCACTGTCGAGTTCACATACACGTAGTGGTCAACATTGTGGCTGTCGCCAATACCGAAAGACCCTTGGATCAAGAAGTTCCCAGATGCGTTGGCGGTCCAGCGCGCCAGTCCGACCTCGTTGTTGGGGCCGCCGTGCAGGGCAACCTCACCTGTGAGCACACCATTCACAGGTGAGCCGACAACCTTGTAGATGGCAGGTACGCCGAAGTTGATGTTCTGTCGCCAACCGAACCAACTCGCATTCGAGTTGTACTCGGTGAACGCGGCGAATGCCCCTCCAACCGTGTTTGTGTAACCATACGACCACTGACCGTTCGGATTAGAAAGCCCGAGCGTAAAGTCGTTGACCAAGTTGGCGGCGTGCGCAGCGAGCGCACAGGTGGTAGCCACGCACACGAGGAGAGGCTTCAGTCTCATGTCTGTCATCATAACCTGGATCTCATGGTGGAAGGCCCGCAAATATACGGGAATGTCAAAGAACCTCAAACTCTCCGCGCCTATTGAAGAGCGCGCTTGATCACCTTGATTTGGCCGAGGTGGTACGCGTTGTGGATGGCGATCGCCACCAAGTCCCTGGCCACCTCGGGCGAGGGGTTGGACTTTGCCAGCGCGCAGGCGTCGTCAAAGCCCTTCAAGAACGCTTCGCGGAGGGCTGGAAACTGCGAGGCATCGGGCACTTTCCAGTCGTCGAGAAAGCTCGGACGCTCCCCGCCGCGAATCTTGTGGAGCCACAGGTCCTGCCAGAAGTGCATGTGGGCAAGGTAGGTCAGCAGGGAGTAGGGGATGCCTGGGAGTTGCTGCGCGGAGTCCGAAGGCCTGATGCGGCTGAGCAGGGCCTTGGGGGCAGGGATGTCCTTGCCCGATGCCAGCTGGTGGAAGAGTTCTGCGAGTGGAAGCATGGGGAACCACAAACGACGAAAGACGCCCCTACCCCCCGGCGGCTTCGATGGTGTTGGCCAGCAGGCTTGCGACGGTCATGGGGCCCACTCCGCCGGGCACGGGGGTGATCCAGGAGGCGACCTCGGCGGCGCTCTCGAAGTGCACGTCGCCCACGTCGCCTTGACGTCCCTCGACCTTGTTGAAGCCCGCGTCCACCACCACCGCGCCGGGCTTGAGCCACTCGCCTCGGACCATCTCCGCGCGACCGACGGCGGCGACAACCACGTCGGCGGTCCGGCACAGGCCCGGGAGGTCCGTGGTCCGCGAGTGGGCGATCGTCACGGTCGCGTGCCGTTGGAGCAGCATCAGCGCCGCGGGTTTGCCGAGGATCACGCTGCGGCCGATCACCACCGCGTGCTTGCCCTGCAGAGGAATCCCGAAATGCTCGAGCAGGCGCATGATGCCCATGGGCGTGGCGCAGCGGAACCCGGGGAGGTCGCAGAACAGACGGCCGGCAGACTGGGGGGTGATCCCATCCACGTCCTTCTCCGGCCCGAGGGCAACCAAAGCGGCCTGCTCGTCGAGGTGGGGAGGCAGGGGATGCTGGATCAGCACGCCGTGCACCGCGGGATCCGCGTTGAGGGCCGCGATGTGGGCCATCAGCGCCTCTTGGGTCGTCGAAGCGTCCGTGTTGAACACGCCCGACTCGATGCCCGCTTTCTCGCACCACTTGCGCTTCATGCGCACGTACGCGAGGCTCGCGGGATCTTGCGCGGCGACCACGGCTTCGAGGCGCGCCACGACCCCTCGCGCACGAAGGGCCTCGGCCTTCAGCCTGACCTCCTCGCGCACGATCTTTGAAAGTGCCAGTCCGTCAAGAAGTTGGGCGCTCACCCGTCCGAGTCCTCCCTTCGCACCTGCCATGCGCCGGTGCGTGCCAGCTCTTCGGCCTGCTCGGAGCCGGCCTCCACAGTTTCGATCTCGACCGTCGGTTCGGGTTCGGGCGCAGGGGTGTCCTCATCCGGCGGGACGGCGGTAGGGTCCCACTGGGCCTTTGGCGACTTGGTCACCAGCGCTCCGAGGACCCCGTTGACGAATCGGCCCGACTCGGCCGTGCTGTACTTCTTTGCCAGGGACACCGCTTCGTTGATGGTGACCGCCGGAGGGATCGACGGCCGATGAAACAGCTCGTAGGTCGCCAGCCGAAGCACGTTGCGATCGACGACCGCAACGCGGCTCAGCTCCCATCCCTTGAGGCTGCCCGCGATCGCCTTGTCGATGGCGGGCCGGTGGGCGAGGACGCCGAGGATGGCCTCCTCGGCAAACGCGGCCAGGTCGGGCGACAGCGAACTGTGCTCGAGGGTGTCCGCGATGGCGTCGGCAGCGGCCTGACGCCCCACTTCGATCTCATACAACGCCCTGAGGATCGCTTCGCGGGCTGGACGGCGGGACTTACCCCGCATGAACGGCCTCCGCCAGGAAGCGCGGCACGAACCCGGTGTTGAACTCGCCCGACTCAAAATCCGGGTGGGCAACGAGGCGGCGAAGGAACGGGATGTTGGTCGTGATGCCTTCGACCTCGAACTCGTGGAGCGCACTCTGGAGGCGAGCAACCGCTTCGGTGCGCGTGGGGGCCTTGACGATCACCTTCGCGAGCATCGGATCGTAATAGGGGCTGATGCAGAAGCCCGCGTAGCAGTGCGTGTCGAGGCGCACGCCCCGGCCGCCGGGCGCCCGCCAACCCGTGATCCGACCCGTGCTGGGCGCGAAATCCCTGTCCGGGTCCTGGGCGGTGATGCGCGCCTCGATCGCGTGCCCCTCGAGTCGGACGTCCTCCTGCCGAACCGGGAGCTTCTCGCCGGCTGCCACGCGCAGCATCAGGTGGACCAGATCGACCCCGGTGACCTCTTCGGTGACGGGATGCTCGACTTGGAGCCGCGGGTTCATCTCCAGGAAGAAGAAGTTGAAGTCTGCGTCCAGCAGAAACTCGACCGTGCCGGCGTTTTGGTAGCCAACCGACCACGCGACCTTCACCGCCGCCTCGCCCATGCGGCGCCGAAGGTCCGGCGGGAGGCCTGCATAAGGCGCCTCTTCGACGAGCTTTTGGTGGCGCAGGTTCTGAACCGAGCACTCGCGCTCGCCCAGGTGCACCATGTTCCCGTGCTGGTCGCCGATCACTTGGATTTCGACGTGCCGCGGTTCGACCACACACCTTTCGACCAGCATCTCGCCGCTGCCGAAACTCGCCTGGGCCTCGGCCTGGGCGGTCTTCCACAGCGACGACAGTTCATCGGGCGAATCGACACGCCGAATCCCGCGCCCTCCACCACCTGCGACGGCCTTGAGCAGCACCGGGTAGCCGATCTCGTCCGCGATGCGGAGCGCCTCGGTGTCCGTGGGAACCGCACCGTCCGAGCCCGGCACCACGGGGCAACCCGACGCGACAGCCGCGGTCTTGGCGCTTGCCTTGTCCCCCATCGCCTCGATCGCGCTCACGGGCGGCCCAATGAACGTCACCCCCAGAGACTCGAGCGCCTCGGCGAAGCTCGCGCGCTCGCTGAAGTAGCCGTAGCCCGGGTGAACGGCCTCGGCACCGGAGATCTGGGTCGCCATCAGCACGTTGCCGAGGTTGAGGTAACTGTCGCTGTTGCTGCCCGCACCCACGCAGATGGCCTCGTCGGCCATGGTGACGTGGAGGCTCTCGCGGTCGGCCTCGGAGAAGATGCCCACGCTGCGGATGCCCATCTCGCGGCATGCGCGCATCACGCGGCACGCGATCTCGCCCCGGTTCGCGATGAGCACCTTCTTGAACATCAGTAGGCCCCGTGCCCCGGGTGCACGCAGCGCACCTTGCCCGTAGCCGCATCGTATGCGAACGGCTCCTTGCCGATCGGGCACAGCAGGTAGTCGGCGCCGAGCTTAAGGTCCTTCAGCAACGGCGGATTGGCATCCTCGCCCTGCGTCGTGTAGATGCCGATCGACATGCGGATCTGCCGGAGTTGGTCCTTGCACTCGGTGTCGAGAGCCTGCGCGCGCACCGCTCCGGGCACGGTTTTGCCCAGGCCGTCGGCGCGCTTGCCGCCCGCACCCGTGCCCTTGATGAAGTACACGGCGAGCCCGAGCATCAAGAGGATCGTCACGAGCGTGGAAACCAGGGTGAAGCCCGAGCGGAGCGTGTTCATGGGGTCACGCGAACCTTGGCGAGTGGTTGCCCGAACTGAACCGGATCGTTGTCGCCCACGAGCAGTTCGACGACCTTTCCGTCGAAGGGGGCTTCAACGTCGTTGGCCAACCCCAAAGCCGACACGATGCCGACAACGTCGCCCTTGACCACGGCCGACCCGATCGCCAATTCGGGGACGCCCTTCTGGAAGTACCCGACGAGGGGGGCGACGATCGCGCGGATGTCGTCGGC
>CAYJMZ010000158.1:0-7008 GCA_964370995.1 uncultured Fimbriimonadaceae bacterium
CCCGATCCCTGATCCCTGATCCCTGATCCCCGATCCCCGATTCCTGGCTACCGGAAGTTCTCGAATTTGACCGGGAACTCGAGCTTTAGGCCCTTTACGAAGGCGATGGTGAGTTGGAGCACGTCCTTGTCCTTCCCTGTCACGCGGATCTGCTCGCCTTGGATCTGCGCCTGCACTTTCAGGCCCTTGTCCTTGATCTGCTTGATCAGGGGCTTGGCGTGGTCTTGCGAGATGCCGCTCTTCAGCTCGACCTTCTGGCGGATCGTCAGACCGGTGCCCGCCTCGGCCTTGCCGTAATCGATCTGCCGGATGTCGATGCCGCGCTTGAGCATCTTGGACACCAGGATGTCCTTGAGCTGAACCATCCTGAAATCGTCGTCCGCGACCAGGGTGATCTCCTCGCCCTCGAAGCGGATCTCGCACTTCGAACCCTTGAAGTCGTACCGGTTGGCCAACTCGCGCTGCGCCTGATCCACGGCGTTGCGCACCTCTTGCAGATCGACCTTGGACACGATGTCGAAAGAGAACTCTTTGACGGCCATGCTACGCCCGTTCGAGGTCCCCGCTGCGACAGAGCAGCATGTAGTGCGGGTTGAAGCTCAACTCCTCGGGGGTCAGCTGCTTCTTCTGCTCTTCGCTGACCGAGCTCACGAACTTCTCGCGCATCCGGCGGGTGGACTCGTTGTGCACCGTAGCGGTGACCTTCGACACAGACGGAACATCGACCTTCACGGCGATTTCGTCCACCGCGTAGGTGTTCTGCACGACCCCCACAAGCCCGGCCATGTGCGAATAGTAGCGGTTGGCCTGGCGGTCCTCTTCGGTGACCTCGCGCGTGACGACGCGGACGCGGTCCCCTTCCTTCCAATTGGGCATGGGGTGATTGTACCTTTGGCGCGGGGCCCGAACCGAGGGTAGCCTGAGCGTTCCATGCGTGTCGCCACCGGCCTCGACGTGCTTGTCCGCGATGGGTTCGCGCCTCTGCGCGGCCAGACCATCGGCGTGCTGTGCAACCAGGCCACCGTGGACTGCACCCTTCGCCATGCCCTGGATCTGTTCCTGGCGCCCCACCGAGACGGCCGCTTGCGCATCGGCGCGGTGTTCGGCCCGCAGCACGGCCTGTGGGGCACGCAGCAGGACAACATGATCGAGTGGGAGGGCGAAACGGACCCGCGCACCGGCCTGCGCGTGCACTCGCTTTATGGCGAAAACCGCGAGCCCACTGACGCGATGCTGCAGGAGATCGAGCGGCTGGTGATCGACCTGCCCGACATCGGTAGCCGCTACTACACGTTCATGTGGACCATGGCGCTGTGCCTCAAGGCGTGCGCGCGCCTCGGGGTCCCCGTCACCGTGCTCGACCGGCCCAACCCCATTGGTTCGCAAACCGAGGGCCCCGTGCTCGATCGGCGCTTTACCAGCTTCGTGGGCCTGCTGCCCCTGCCCACCCGCCACGGCCGCACCCTGGGCCAACTGGCGCGCCACTTCAAGGCGGCTCACTTTCCCACCGTGGAGCTTGACATCATCGAGTGCGAGGGCTGGGATGGAGTTTCGGCCCAGGACGCCACCGGCCTGCCGTGGACCATGCCCTCGCCCAACATGCCCACGTTGGAGACCGCGTTCGTGTACCCCGGCATGTGCTTGCTGGAAGGCACGCAGCTGAGCGAGGGACGCGGCACCACGCGCCCGTTCGAGATCTTTGGGGCCCCGCAAATCGACGCGTGGACCTTTGCGGATCGGCTCAACGCCCTAAGCCTGCCGGGTTGCCGTTTCCGCCCCTACGTGTTCGAGCCCACCTTCCACAAGTTTGCGGGGCGCACGTGCGGCGGCGCGTTCCTTCACGTGACCGAGCGCGCCGCCTTCGAGCCCGTGCTGACGGCCATCGCGGTGCTCCAAGAGGTGCGGCGCGGCTGGCCCGATGCCCTGGCGTGGCGGCCCACACCCTACGAATACGAGTACGAGAAGCTGCCGATCGACATCCTGGCCGGCAACGACTGGGTGCGTCCCGCCATCGAGAACCTCGAGCCCCTGGCCACCATCCGAGAACGCATGCGCGCCGAGCTCGACCAGTTCGCGTGGGCACCCATGTGCCCTAGGCTTCAGCCTGGGGAATCCGGATCCCCGGGCTGAAGCCTATTGCTACGGGCGCACAACCAGCACGGCGCACGGGGCACCGGCGGCGACCTCGAAGGAGATGCTCCCAATGAGGAAGCGCTCGACGAAGCCGTGCCGCGTGGCGCCGATGGCAATGAGGTCCGCATCGGTTCGCGTGGCCTCGTCAAACAGCAATTGCGCGGGGCGCGAGAGCCGCGTCACGCCTTCCACGACGTCGCAACAACCGCCCAGCGCCGCTTTCGCCTCATCAACGATGCGCACGGCCTCCTGGTGGTCGTAGCCGTAGGTTTCCCCAAACAGCACGGGGTCAAGGCCTGCGGGGATCACGCTCAGAGGCTCGGCGCAGCAGGCGGTGCCGTGGCTGTACGCTCCCGGCCCGGCCGCTTGGAGGTAATCCAACGCCAACCGCGCTCCCTTCGAGCCATCCACGCCCACCACCACGTTCAGCTTCGCGCGCTCGTCCACACGCCGCGCCGCCTCTTCGGGTGGGCAATCCTCGCGATCGCGCACCACCAGCACCGACATATTTGCGTAGGCCACCATCCGGCGCGCCACGCTCCCCAGAAAGAAGGCCTTGAACGCGTTCTCTCCCCGGCTTCCCACCGCGATGAGCTCAACGCCGTTTTCGGTGGCGAAATCAAGGAGCATGGGACCCACGTCGCCGTCCAACACAGCGACCTCCACCGCAAGACCCGCAGCGCGCAGCCGGCCCGCCGCAGCGTCGACGACATGCGTGGCGTGCTGGTGGTGGGCTTCCCAAAGCAGCTCGGCCTGTTGCATCAGCACGAACGATTCAGAAGGCTGCAGCGAGGCCATCATCCCCCCCGGCGGCGGAACCACGCTCACGATGTGGATCGTGGCCTCGCGCACACGGGGCATCTTGGCGAGCAACGCCTCCACGGGGAGGGTCGATGCCGAGCCGTCCGTCGCAAATAGAATCTTCATTGCGCTAACCCCTTGCAGGAAGAATGCGGGTCACCACTTCGCCAAAGCCCACGCGGACTCCCTGCGCTTCCGCATAGGCCGTCATCGTCACGGTGTCGCCGTCCTCGAGGAAACAACGCTCCTCGCCGGTCTCCTCGAGCAGAAGCGGCCTCTCGCCACGCCAAGTCAGTTCCAGCATCGAGCCAAACGAACCCGGTTCCTCGCCGCTGATGGTGCCGCTCGCGTACAGGTCGCACGGCTGGACGTTGGTGCCGTTGCTAGTCAGGTGTGCGATCTGCTGGGCGATGGACCAGTAGAGGTGCTTCGTGTTGCTCGTGCAGATGCGCTGTGGCCGCGTCATTCGCTCGCTCTGGAGCGACACATCGAGCACGATATCCATGTGCCGCCGACCCGTGGTCTGCAGGTGCGGCAGGACCGCAGGCTCCTGGACCATGCCGTCGATGCGGAACGGTTCGAGCGCGACCACGGTCACGAGCCAGGGGCACACGATGCTCGCAAAGGACTTCGACAGGAACGGCCCCAGCGGCTGATACTCCCAGCGCTGCACGTCGCGCGCCGACCAGTCGTTCACCAACACCAGGCCCGCGACGGCCCCCTCGGCGTCGTCCGCGGCGATGTGCCCGCCCATCTCGCATCCCGAGGCGAGGTAATAGCCCATTTCCAGTTCGAAATCGAGCTCGCGCGAGGGGCCGAACGCCGGGGCGGGGTCCCGAGCGGCCCGGGTCTGCCCGCACGGCCGCACGACCTGCACGCCCGAGACCACGACACTGGACGCGCGCCCGTTGTAAGCCACGGGCAGGTGTCGGTAATTGGGCAGCAAAGGGGGCTGGTCGGGACGGAACATGCGCCCCACGTTGCTCGCGTGGCAGATGCCCGAGTAGAAATCCGCAAACGCGCCGGGCACCACCGGCAGGTCCATGTCGGTTCCCTGCAACGGCACGAGAGCCCTCTCGCGAAGCGCCCCGTTGGTAGCCAACACGCTCGCCGGTTCTGACAACTGGCCATATACCGCGCGCCGCAGGGCCGTCAGTGCGGGCCTGCCGCCGTGCCGGACGATGGCCTCGATGCTCTGCACTGGACCGTCGAGCAATCCCGCATCCGCCAGCACCCCCAGTGCCACCACGTGGTTGCCGATCCGAATCACGGTCGTCGAGCCCACCGGGGTCTTCAGCATGCCAAAAGGCAGGTTCTGGATCGGGAACGCCGAACCCTGGGCCCCCTCGACCCACGTGGTCGCATCCATTGGAACCAAGAAGCTCATCGGACCTTCTCCCCGCTCCAACCCAGGGCGGCCAACCCGTCCAGAGGCTCCTTCACCGAGCACGAGCCAAAGCCGACCAGCAACGTACGCGCGTCGTCGATGTCTTCCAGGCTCGCGCAGAGCCCATTCCACTCCATCCTCGCATCGTCAAAGGCGAAACTCTTGGGCGTCTCGCAAAGCAGGACCTCCTCGATGTCTGCCCGGGACAAGTCGTGCACCGCGGCCAACACCACGGCCGTAAACACATTGACGAACCCGTGCATCGGCACCCCGAGCGCCTTGTTCATGTGCCGCAGCGGATGGTGGAGGCCCGCGGTCAGCTTGAACGGCACGTTGACGTGGACGCACCCTTGGAGGAACTCGGCGAGGTGGTCCGCCGCCGGAAAGGCAGCGGCTTCCACGCCGCCCGTGCGCACCTTGGCACCCAGCCATTCGGTCTCCGCGATCTTGGCCAGCGCGTCCACCAGATCGTCCCCAAGTGGCAACTCGAGATACCCCTCGACCTCGTCGAACCCCGCGAGGTCGTCCACGACGGTTTCGACGACGTCCAGCGAAGGGGTCTTCAACTCGAACGCCTCGATGGGAAACGCCTCGCCCACGCTCTCCTGGAAGCGGTTCAACTCCTGGGCATCCAGCTCCAGGGCAGCCTCGAAGGCCTCGATGTCGGCACCCCCCGTCAGCACCACCGATATGGGAACGGGCGACGCGGGCCGCATCCGGGCGACGACCACCTCAAACTCGCGAAGACGTGCAACGGGGCACACAAATCGGTCGACGATCCACCTCGGGGCCCCTTCCATGCACCGGATGTACTCCTTGACTGCGACGACCATGTCCAACTTCGCGGGCGGATAAAGCCCTGCGAAATCGATCGCTCCCTCAAGCATCCGTTCCAGAGACGCGCGCATGTTTGAGTGTATCCGGTTGGGCACCCTCCGCACGGGTCCTACGGCACGCACTTGCGCGGTATCCTTGATCCTGAGCACCATGTCCAGACTTCGCGTATTGATCGCCGACGACGACCCGATCATTCGGCTCGACCTCAAACAGATGCTCGAGAACCTCGAATACGAGGTCGTGGCCGAGGAGGGCGACGGCAAGGCCGCCCTCGATGCGGCCCGCGCGTTGCGCCCGGACATCTGCATCCTGGACGTCAAGATGCCCGTGATGGACGGCATCGAGGCCGTGACGTTGCTGTCGGAGGAGGGCATCGCCCCAGCAATCCTGCTCACCGCGTACTCCGATCGCGAGCTGGTTGACCGGGCGAGAGCCGCGGGGGTGTTCGCGTACCTCGTGAAGCCGTTCAAGCCGAGCGATCTTCCACCGGCCATCGAGGTTGCACGCAGCCGCTACGAGCAGTATTTGGAGCTTTCGAAGGAGATCTCCAGCCTGGGCGACCGCCTCGAGGCGCGCAAGGCCGTGGATCGCGCCAAGGGTGTGCTCATGGCGCGGGACAACATTTCGGAGGACGAGGCCTACCGCCGGATCCAGCAGCAGTCGATGAACGCACGCAAGAGCATGCGCGAGGTCGCCGACGCGATCTTGCTCGCCGAGGCGACGTGATGGCCAATCCAACCGCCAGCGGAAAGAAGATCGTGGGGTGGCTCGTCGCGTTGATCGTGGTGCTTACCGTGTCGATGATCGTGCTGCAGCAACTCTTTTGGAACCGCGTCCAGGAAGAGGAGGATGCCCCAATCCCCAGCAGTCAGGCACCCGCGCCATGAGCACCGAACCCGAAAACCAACCCCGCAAGATCGCCATCGCCGCGGCGTGCTTCCTGCTGTTCTTCGTAGGCGTGCTCTACGTGATCTATCTGATCGGGCAGGGAGCAGGGAGCAGGTAGGTTTATGGTTTGTGGTTTGTGGTTTGTGGTTCGGATCGTTCACGCGGAGTTCGCTGAGATCCGGGCCTTCTCCACAAACCACAAACCACAAACTAGGCCCCCCTAAGCCACGGTCACTTCGTCGCACAGGTACACGTCTTGGATGGCGCGCAGCAGGTTTGCGCCGTCGGCCATCGGTCGCTGGAACGACTTGCGCCCGCAGATGAGGCCCATGCCGCCGGCGCGCTTGTTGATCACGGCGGTGCGCACGGCGGCGGCAAGATCGGCCTCGCCGGATGACGCGCCGCCACTGTTGATGAGGCCCGCTCTGCCCATGTAGCAGTTGGCGACCTGGTAGCGGCACAGGTCGATCGGGTGGTCCGTGGTCAACTCGGTGTAGATGCGCTGATCCGTCTTGCCGTACGAGCTGCCCTCCATGTTCAGGGCGTTGTAGCCACCGTTGCATTCGGGCAGCTTCTGCTTGATGATGTCCGCCTCGATCGTGACCCCGAGGTGGTTGGCCTGCCCGGTGAGGTCCGCCGAGACGTTGTAGTCCTTGTCCTGCTTGAACGCGGAGTTCCTCAGGTAGCACCACAGGACGGTGGCGAGGCCCAATTCGTGCGCCTGGGCAAACGCCTGGCTGACCTCGACGATCTGCCTGCCGCTCTCGTCGCTGCCGAAGTAGATCGTCGCGCCGACGGCGGCCGCGCCCATGTTCCACGCCTGCTCGACCTGGGCGAACATGATCTGGTCGAACTTGTTCGGGTACGTCATCAACTCGTTGTGGTTGAGTTTCACGATGAACGGAATCTTGTGTGCGTACTTGCGGCCCACGGAGCCCAGCACGCCCCGCGTGGACGCCACG
>CAYJMZ010000159.1:0-7001 GCA_964370995.1 uncultured Fimbriimonadaceae bacterium
CGTTTCTTGTCTTCCTGCGAAGATTCCAGAGCTCAGTCGTCCCGCAGTCGTCAGTCGTCAGTCGACAGTCGTCAGTTGCGGCCGCCGCTCTTCGCTCATCCCTGCCCTATACTGGACGCCATGGACCCTGACGCCTTGCTTGAGATGACCCGCCGCCAGTTCTTTGGCAGAGTGGGATGCGGGGTGGGTTCGTTCGCACTTGCCAATCTCCTCGCCGCCCAGGGGCGCGGCTCGAATCCGCTGGCGCCGCGCGCGCCGCACTTTGCGCCGAAGGCCAAGAACGTCATCTTTCTGTTCATGGCCGGTGCGCCTTCGCAGATCGACCTGTTCGACTCCAAGCCGATGCTGGTCAAGCACAACAAGGAGTTCGTGCCGGACGAACTCATTCAGGGGGAGCGGTTTGCGTTCATCAAAGGCAAGCCCAAGTTGCTGGGCTCCCCGTACAAGTTCGCCCCACACGGCCAGTCGGGGCAAGTGATCTCCGAACTCCTGCCTCATCTGCACACCATCGCGGACGACATCGCGATCGTGCGCTCGATGCAGACCGACCAGTTCAACCACGCGCCCGCGCAACTGTTCACGAACACGGGGTACCGACTGCCCGGCCGGCCCAGCATGGGCTCATGGCTCACCTACGGCCTCGGCTCCGTCAACCAAGATTTGCCCGGATTCGTGGTGCTGATCTCGGGACCCTACGGCCCGGACGGCGGGAAATCGCTCTGGGGAAGCGGGTTCCTGCCCACCCACTACCAGGGCGTGCAGTTCCGCTCCAAGGGTGATCCCGTGCTGTTCGTGACCAACCCGCCGGGGATAGACCCCGTGACCCGACGCGAGTCCCTCGACGTGCTCGGCGATCTGAACCGAATGCGCCTCGACGCGGTCGGCGACCCGGAAATCGCGACCCGCATCGCCCAATACGAACTCGCCTACCGCATGCAGACCAGCGTGCCCGAGCTCATGGACGTGTCCAAGGAGTCGCCCGAGACCCACGCCATGTACGGCACCGAGCCCGGCGCAGCGACGTTTGCGAACAACTGCCTCCTCGCGCGACGGCTCGTCGAGCGCGGCGTGCGGTTCGTGCAGCTCTATCACTGGGGCTGGGACAGCCACGGCACCAGCGCGGGCGACGACATCATGACCTCCCTTCCGCAACGTTGCAAACAGACCGACCAGTCCGCCGTCGCACTCGTGACAGACCTCAAGCGCTGCGGTCTCCTCGACGAAACGCTTGTGATCTGGGGCGGTGAATTCGGCCGCACGCCCATGAACGAAGAGCGCGACGGCTCGACCTTCCTCGGGCGCGACCACCACCCCCGGGCGTACTCGATCTGGATGGCCGGCGGCGGGATCAAACCCGGAGTCACCCTCGGCGCCACCGACGAACTCGGCTACAACGTCGTGGAAGACCCCGTGCACGTGCACGATCTCAACGCGACGATCCTGCACCTCATGGGCATCGAGCACACCCGGCTCACATACCGCAATCAAGGCCGCGACTTCCGGCTCACGGACGTGCACGGCAACGTGGTGAGCAAGTTGCTGGCGTAGCCCCAATCCAGTCCAAATAGCCCCGACCTCATGCCTCGGTAGCTTCAGCTGTCGAGGCAAAACGTCGGGCTTGTTTGGACTGGATTGCGGCTACCGCCCGCCCCGTAGCCGTGAGCATCCCGATTGCCCGTTCCGGCCCACCGCCGTAAATCGGGACGAATCCCGTGCCACCCCCGTGTCGGGGGTGTCCCCCGCGCCCGCGCACGAGTTCGCCCGCCCGAATATTTACAAAAATCTGTCCACATTTCGGCAAATAGCTCGTATAATCCCCGCAAGGGTAGCGGGAGGCGCATTGGTACCGGTGCCTGGGGGGGGGCAAACGTGATTCAATTGCTGGTACTCGCAAGCCTGGTCTCCACCGGGTTCGACATGTCGTACGCGGAACCCGTGATGGAGGTGCTTACGGGCGCGGAGACCGCGAGCAAGCTGTCTTACCGGTACGACGCGGGCAACGTCGTGAGCGCGGATCGCCACGTGTTCGAGTTCGATCTGAAGCTGGCCAGCCCCCTGGGATGGGCAAGCCAGTTGGCATCAGAACCGCTGAGCGAGAACTTCTTCACGACCGGCACGGTGTACAGGCGATCCCAGCCCGGTTCGCCGAACGGATGGAGCGGGAGCGAGTCCCAACCGCCGCCGGTGTTTTTTGTGCTCTGGCCGTTGGACCCGCCCGCCCCGCCGGACTGGATCGGCGCCGAAGAGTTCGTAGCGGGAGGGCCGAACAATCCCCTCGGAGAGTTCTCACCCATGTACCACTCCCAGATTGAAGACGAGTTGAATGCTGACGCAGAGCGTCCGGGAAACACCTCCTACGAGTTCTACATCCTCAGCCCGGGCGAGTCCGGCATCACGATGGACCCCGCAGTTGTGCCCCAGGGCCCATCCGGAGCCCTCGTAACGGCTCTGGGCAAACCCATCACGGACACGGACGAGATCCCTTGTCACCTGGCCGGCGTCGGGCCGCTTGCCGGCGATGAGGTGAGAGTGCTCATCAAGACCACGAAAACCAAATACACGCTTCTTGGCTATCAGGATATGTTCTCGCAGCCCGAATCCTACTACTACCCCTACGTCAAGACCTACTACCTGTGGAAGCGGACCACGTCGTACCACTACGCGCTGATGACCTTCGATATCCAGAAGCTGCTGTGCGAGGACACGAGCATCGACTCGCGGCGCATCCACGGGGTGCCCAACGCCGAGGGGCAACTGCCCGGGGTCGACCCCAACGCCGCGTCCCGCAACCTGAACTTCAACCCCTGGTTCTTCAAGGGCGGCCTGTTCATCGGCAAGATGGGTTTGTCCGACGGCGATCAAAGCGGAACGGCGCGCATCCAACTCTACGCGCAGGGCGTGATCACCGAAGGCAGCCGGCTGGCCGTGCTGAGCATGGTGCCGCTTGGCCCGCCGCGGTCTGGCATCAGCAGCGCGATGACCGTGCTCTCGTTCCACCCGGCGACCGACGATCCCTACGCCAACAGCACCAACGAAACGGTGACCTGGGCCCAGAGGTGGACACCCCCCAGTGAGGGCAACGCGCCCTTGAGTTCGTTGGAGCCGGCAACGATCGCCCATCGCGCGCCGAACCCCCTCCTGGATGCGGACTGGCTGACCGGAATCTTGGCGGGAAGCGAGCCCGCGATGCCGGACTTCGCCGTGCACAAGATCGGCGATCCGCTTGCGGGCACCCGCAACCAAAGTAGCACAGGCACCCTTGCCTGTGAAACAATATGGACACCCCCCGGCCTAAGTTACAGGCCTGTGTTTTCGGAAGAGTCGTTCACGCTGCCGGGTGGTACGCCGGACCCCCTCGTGTACGCGAACTGGCAGACGGGCATCTCGGCGACGGGAACCCCCGCGATCCCGGGCTTCGCCGTCCAGAAGATCGGGCTGAAGATTGCAAGCGAGGAGGACTCCCCCTCACCGGTCTGGTGCTACTTCTCCAGCAAGGAGCACGAAGCCCTGAACCCGGCGACGTTCCCTCTGAACGACTCGCGGCCGCGGATCTGGCTGGTCAACGCGACCATCACAAGGTGGGATATCCCATGAGGCGCCGGCTTGTAGCACAGGCACCCTTGCCTGTGACGGGGATCATCCCATGAGACGACGCCTCGCCACGGCCCCGGTAGCACAGGCACCCCTGCCTGTGAGGTTGGATATCCCATGAGACGACGCCTCGCCACGGCTGCCCTCATCCTGCTCGGCGCAGCCGCCATCGGGCTCATCGTGTCCTGGGTGCCCGCCGCGGGTCACAAGCCGCCCCTCACGCCCGAGGCCGTGGCGGCGAGCGAGCGCATGGACATCGACCGCATCTACGGCTCGAATCCCAGACAGGCGAGGCGCCGGTACGCCCGGTTCGTCCAGGAGAACGCGGCGAGCCCGAACTTGGAAGTCCGCGACCAGGTGGGCGCCGCAAGGCTTCGCATCGGATACCTCGCCGCCAAAGGGGGCGATTACCTCGGCGCGCGCGAAACGTTCCTCGAGGCGTCTGAGGCGCACAAAGACTCAAGAGCCATGTCGCCCGAGTTCGGGGGCATCGGCGACCAGGCGGCGTACCAAGCCGCCGTGTGCCTCGTCGCCGAGGGCAAAGACGCGCGGGCCGAGTTCCTCGCGTTCATGAGACAGCGGCCCCTCAGCCCGCTGGTGCACGCGGCCTACCGGCGGCTGCAGCGGCTTGGCGATCCCAAAGCCATCCACGAGGCGGAGGCCCTGCTGCAAAAAGCGACCAGGAGGCAAGAGGAGCGCATCCGCTTCGAATCCAGCGTTTGCGGGCCAAAGGTGATCGCCTACCTGCTTGAAGCGGGGTTTATCGAGTCCAAACTCGCCCAATCGGGCTACGAGCAGATCGCCACACTGTGCGGCACAACCGCCGAGGGCACGACCTTGGCCGGCATGCGCCAGGGCCTGAGGAGCCTGGGCGTGGAGTCCTACGGCGTGCGGCTGAGTCGCCAGGATCTGGCCAAGGTCGCTCTGCCCGCCATCGTGCTCGACGGCGATCACTACCTCGCCCTGCTCGAGCTCGACGACGCGCGCGCGGTGGTCTACGATCCCATCTACAGCGCCACGCGAACAATCCACCTGCCCGCCAAAGATCCGAGCGGCCAACTTTGGACGCTTCTCACGTTCTCCATGCCATCCATGAACCGGAGCTGAACATGAAACACATTCCCGCGCCCCTCTACAAAGCGATCGCCTTGGTCACCACGTTTTCACTGGTCAACATGAGCGTGCCGTTTGGGGCTCTGGCCGCGTTTGCTCCGGATCCGAACGCGCCCAAACCCATGCCTGCGCCTGAGGTCAAACCTGCCCAGTCGCGAGTCCTGACCGCTGCCGAGATGAAGGGCCAGCGGGGGCGGCTTGCCGAGAACCCCTACATCGCGGGCGCGTCGAAGTTCGCGGTGAACTTCCACGGCATCGACCTGATGACGGGGAACTACTCCGCCGCCGGCACGGACCTGACGTTCGAGGGCGGCTACGGGGTGCCGGTCAACGTGACCCGCAGCTACAGCGCCAACAACCCCGACGAAGGGCCTTTTGGCAAGGGATGGACCCTGAGCGTGGACATCCGCACCACCGCCGGCGGCCTGCTCAAGAGCAGCTCCGCCCCGATCCGCAGCGTGCCGACCGCGTTCAAAGAGCGGCCTGGGATCGCCGGCGTGGGACAACCCGACCCGAACCTCGCCACCGAACCCGTCGAGGCGGTTGTGGCGACCGACGCGAGCGGCAAGGAAGAGACGATCCAAAAGGACGTCGACGGCATCCTGACCACCCCGCCCTGGGACAAGAACGTCGTGGACAGCGAGTACGAGATGCAGACGCTGGGTGGCGCCGTGTACCGGGTGCTGCTGCGCAACGTGCTGAAGACCGCCGAGGGCACGGTGTACGTGTACGAGAAGATGGGTTCCTACCCGGGTGGCGCGCGCCCCTGGAACGGGGATCCCCAGGCGCCGCTGGAGCCCAGCAACGTGCTGAAGATCGCGAGCGTTACGGACCGCCACGGCAACGCCACGACCTACACCTACGGCCCGGGCACCATCCTTCACAGCATGGCGAACGGACAGGTTGAAGAGCACCCGCTCGTGGGCATCCAGATGCCAAACGGCCACGCGATAAGCTTCACGTGGGGCGGCTTGGGCGTGCCCGACAACAAGATCCGTCTGGCCTCCGATGGCATCCGCACGGTTACGTACGGCTACACGAGCGGCCTGTTGACCTCGGTGACCTCGCCGGCGGGCAAGACCACCGGTTATGGATACGGGCCAGCCCTCGGGCAGGAAAACTTTCCGGCTGCGCAAAACCTCTTGACCTCGATCACGGATCCGCGCGGACTGCAGACGCAGATCGCCTACTTCATGACGTTTACGAGCGTGGCGCCGTACGAGGTCGAGGTGCCCGCACCCGTCGCCTACATGGTGCGCGAGCCCAACGGCGTGATCGCGTATTTCTCGCCCTTGGCGAACAAGCCCGCGGGTGTCGAGTTCCCGACGGATATGGACGAGCCGGGCGTGCGGGGCGGCTTCCAGGAGCGGGTGGGAAGCGCCACGGGCCAGCAACTGACGCGCGGCTACCTGTCCACGGCGACGGACCCGGTGAACCAGACGTTCAGCGTTCGGATGGGCGACAACAAGAGCGGGCACCCGGCCGGTTCGAACGAGATGCCGGCGACATTGGTATGGAGCAAGACCTACAACTTCTACACCCAGGACCTGGTGGGTGAAATCTCCGTCATCAACCCGTGGCGAATCGACGACCTCGGGATTGAGCGCAAGCTGAGGGACGACGGACTGAATCCGCGACCACGGCAACGCGTCGAGACGGAGACGGCCTACAACTTCATGGGCGCGCCGCTTCGCAAGACGGTCAAGGAGTTCGTCGGCCCCCTGACCAGCCCCGACCCGCCAGTTCGGGCTCAGACGGTCGAGTACGCCTACTGGGGAGCGGACAAATACTTCCAGCAAAAGGCGGTCAAAGACAACGCGGGCCGCATCTCGTTCACAGACTACTTCGACGACCAGGCGGCGCAGGGCAGCAAGGGGCAGACCTACCGGGTGTACAGCCCCAAGTTCACCGCGTACAGCAACGCGGGCGGCGCGGATTGGAAAACCGTGATCGTGCCCACGGACCCGGCGACCCATGCCGCGCAGTTCGCCTACGATGCGAAGGGTCGCCCCACGAACGTGTGGAAACTCCAGAAGACCACGCCCGCCTGGGCCTACGTGCAGACGCAAACGACGTACGGCCCCGACCAGGCGCCGACGTGGGGCGCGGCGGTAAGCGTCGTCGAAGACTACGGCGGGGTGAACCGCACGACCCAGACCCTGGAGTACGACTCGATCGGCCGCGCCACACAGGTGCAGGACGCGTCGGGCCAGCAGTTTACGACGGTCTACGACTTGGACGGTCAGGTCCAATACATCGACAAGGGCGTCGACACCGTCGTTTCCTACGTGTACGGC
>CAYJMZ010000160.1:0-6942 GCA_964370995.1 uncultured Fimbriimonadaceae bacterium
GGCCTGAATAGACCGGTTCTGCCACCTGAGCGTGGCTTGCCCTCCTTTGACGTCGACCATCGCGCAGCCATGGCCGTAACCGCTCGTAATGAACACGGCGTCGCCGATGATGAGCGGGGTCGCGGCGTTCACGTCGTTCGCGGTCTCCCACGGGTACGCCCAAAGCTCCTTCCCGCTGGCGGCGTCGATCCCGCAGACCTTCTTGGCGAGAAAAACCACGTACTGCTTGACCCCGCCGATCTTGGCGATCACGGGCGTCGCATACCCGGGCGCACCCGACCCGCCCTTCAGGACCAGGGCGCCGGTCTTGGCGTCTAGAACCACGATGCCCGCGTCTCTGGCGCCCGGCGTCACGATCACCCGATCGCCGTCGATGAGGGGCGACCCTGCGTACTCCCAGGTGGGCCGCTGACCGCCGAAGTCGGTGACCATGTCTTTCTGCCAGATCAGCTTGCCGGACTTGGCGTCGAGACAGGTTAGCTTCCCGAGGCGACTGACCGTGAACACCTTGCCATCCGCAATGGCGGGGGTCGCCCGGGTGAATCCCTGGTTGTTCGCTGCCGCGTCGGGATACGTGTAGCTCCAGACCTCTTGACCGTCGCTCAGCCGCCATGCGCGAACGATATCGTTGCCGCCCTGGTGGTCGACGATGTACACCATTCCCAGCGCGGAAGCAGGCCCGCTGTATCCTTGATCGGTCATCGGGTGCTGCCAGAGCAGGCGGGGAGCCTTGGTCGCCCACGCCTTGTTGATCCCCGACTCCGGGGAGATTCCATTTGCCTTGGGGCCCCGGAAGCCCGGCCAATCCGACCCGGCAAAGGTCGAGGGGGCCGCTACGGGCGGGATGTCGACCGGCGGGGCTCCGGCGCCGCAGGACCCTTGGGTCGCGAGGGCGGAGGCAACAAGGAAAAAGTAGGCGTCGGCTCGCATCTGTTCTTCTCCTGGGCACGAAAGTTTGTTCTTTCCATGATACAAGATGAACGCCACGGCTAGGGCGGCTTTTCTGCGTAGCGACGGGCGTCTCGCGAGACGATTGACCGTAGGTAACCTCGCCCTGTGCTTACAACCGTGTGTATGCTCGCGCTCCTCGGACCCTCGACTGTGGGAATCGAGGACCCCCTTCGGCGCGGCTCTTGGGTCGAGACGTCTCCGGGGCAGACCGGCGGGGTCGTCCTCGTGCGGGATCGCGCCTCCAAACTCACAATCGTTGTGCCCCCTTCGGAGAAACCCAACGTCCACCAGGCGGCCGAGTTCCTCGCGGGCGACATCGGGCGCATCTCCGGAGTGAGGCCTTCGATCGAGCCCGCCCACCCGTTTGGCGCAACCACCATCAGCGTCCGCACCCGGAGTGATTCGGCTGAGTGGGAGTCGTACGACGTGCGCACCGTGCCAGGCGGGATCGAGATCACCGGCTCGAATCCGCGCGGCACGGCTTTCGGCGTTTACGAGCTTTGCGAGCGGCTCGGAGTCGATCCGCTCTATCGTTGGACCGGCTACGTGCCCGAAAGGCGCCTGCCGCTGGTCGTCAAGAAGATCGACCATCATCAGGGTCCGCCGGATGTGAAGTTCCGGGGGCTGTTCCACGACGACGAGGACGTGTTTCCTCGACCGATGATCCCCCTGCAGGCCGCCGACGGCCTCGTGGGGCCCGATCCGAACGGCGCGGTTTCACTCGACGACTACAAGCGCTTCTTCGAGACCGCGCTGCGGCTCAAGATGAACATGGTCGCCCCCTGGGTGCGCACCAACCGCTACTTTGCGGTGCAGAAGCTCGCCGGCGAGTGGGGGCTGTACGTGACCTCGCACCACTACGACACGTTGCTCTCCGGCCCGTACCACTTCACCCGCGTTCAACAGAAGACCTCGTGGAACGAGCCCAAGCCCGGCCTCGCCGAGGTCCGCGGGGTGAGGCCCGAATGGGACTTCGTCGCCAACCGCGAGGGCATGGTCCGGTTCTGGAAGGGCGGGGTCGACGAGAACCACGTCGTTGACTGCATCTGGCCGATCGGCCTGCGCGGCACGAACGACTACTCCTACAAGTGGCCCGACGGGTTCACCCAGGAGCAGATTCTCGGGGCCTACGAAGACGCGTTCCGCACGCAGACCGACCTGGTGAAGGCGCAGGTGCCCGCCTCGCGCGAGCGGCTGTTCCACTTCACGATGTACACCGAGATGCTCCCCTTCTACCAAACGGGAAAGCTTAGGGTGCCTAACGATTCGATCGTCGTGTGGCCGGACAACAACGACGGGTTCATGCGCGGCCTTCCGGAGAAGGGCGACCCGCACAAGCACGGCGTCTACTACCACCTCGCCTACCTCGGCGGCAACATCTCGAAGCAAACCGCGCAGGTGGTGCCGCTCCCGCGCGTCGAGGCCGAATTCCGCAAGATCTTCGACGCGGGTGCCAAGGAGTACGTGCTCGTGAACGTCTCGGACCTCCGCGAGTACGTGATGGGCACCCGGTTCATCGCCGACCTGTGCTGGAACGGGACGCGGGAGTTCGCGAAACCCGGCGCGGCCGATCGGTTTCTGTCGTGGTGGTGCCGCGAGTATTTCGGCAACGCGGCACCCGTCGCGGAGGCCTATCGCACCTACTTCGCGTCGATTCCGAACACGCCCGACTACGGCTCTGGCGCCCTCAAGTGCCTTGGCGCGATCCCATCGCTTCGGTTGAAGTTCCAGGGAAAGTCCTTCGTTCCCGCCAACCCGGACACGCTCCCGACGCTTCTCGCTCGCCGCACCGTTCTCGCCAAACTCGCCGCGACCCTCGACAAGGCCCGCGCCACGATGAGGGGCGACCTTCAGAGGCGATTCTTCTTCGAGAACCTCGAACTCGCCGCCGCGATCGACCGCCTGACGACCGAGGCGGGGGTGCTGCTCGTGACCGCGATGTCCGAGGGCGTGAATGCCAAGTCGCTGCAGATGTGCCGCAACGCGATGACCCACCTCGACCGGCTCGAAACGCTGCTGCAGCGCTCGAACCGTCCGCCCTTCGAACACTGGTACGGCCCCAGCTGGACCGGCCAGCGCGACAGCCAGATCGTGCTGCCGCGCACGCGTCTGCGCGCTCTTCTTCGGGAGTTCGGTGGGTAGGGCCTAACGGGTCACCCGGTCAGGGGAATCACCCTGTCCACCGCCTTCCCGCCTGGCAACGTGATCGTCGCGTTGTCGGCGCCTTTTGCCCAGCCGCCCAGGTGCACGACGATCTTGCTCGCCCGCAGCGAGTTGACCTGCAGCCTGGCGCTGCGCCCGTCGCGGGATACGCGCAGAGTGAGCACCAGCGGGCCGAACGGCGTCGCGACCCCGTTCAGCCGCGTCTCCATGCCGGGCCGAACCCATGAGGCGGGCAGCCCCTCGAACAGGTGCAGCTCGTCGCCCCGATCCATCTCCAAGAGATGGGTCGTCAGGCGGATGAACTCGGCGCTTGCCCAGTTGTGGGGCATGTCGCCGACCTCGTCGTCGCCCTTGCCAACCGGCTTCTGCTCCTCGCGCCAAACCCGCGTGGGCGAGGCGTGCCTCCCGAAGTCGATCAGCATCTCGGCGGCCTCCCGGCCATGGCCTTGCCAGAGCGCGGCGTGCGCATAGAACGAGGTGGCGTAGCTCCAAATGCCGTCCTTGATCCACCCCGTGTCGTAGATCATCCCCTCGACCTTCGTTGCACGAAGCATGGCCATCTGGCTCACGGCAAACGGCTCGTCCGGTGCGAAGATCTGCCCCGGATAGATCGCGTGGCAGAAGGTCCACTGGCCCTTTTGGGGCGTGTACGCGCCCGCATTGGCCATCATGGCCGGCATGTAGGCGTTGCCGAACGTGTCCTTGAGCATGTCGCGCTCGGCGGCCTTTCGGAACACGCCGTAGAAGTCGGCGTACTCCTTTTGCCATGCGGCCGCGTCCTTTTCAAATCCCAGCCAGTGCGCGGCGGCGACCGCAGCCTTCAGGCCCGCAAGGCACCACTCCGTGTTGGAGAATTCGGGCCTGCTGTCGTTCACGATTCCCCCGTCGATCTGGCCACCGGGGAGCAGGCGGTAGTTGAGTTCCTGGGGGTCCTGGGAAGCTTCCGTCCGCAGGCGCTGGATCGCCTGGACCACCCGCTGGAATGCGGGCCATTTCGAGCGCAGCCACCCCTTGTCCTGCGTGAGTTGGGCATGGCGGGTCAGGATCCAAAGCACGATGCCGTTCTCTTTCCAATAGCGGCCCAGCAGTTCGAAGCTGCCGTCAGGCCTCTGGTGGCGAAGCAGGTAGTCGATGCCGCCCCTGGCTTCCTTGGTGCGCCCGAGCAGCGCGGCGGACTCCAGGATGAACGCGCCGTCGACCACCCACAGCCCCCGGTAGTAAGTGGGCCCGACCTGGAACGCAGGCTTGCCCCCCTTGATCTCCCGGGCCTGCCAGATGTTGCGAACGCAGGATTCGAGCATGGCCTGCACGCTCGGGTCGGGCACGTGGATGGTGTCGAACGGCAGGTCGGCTTTCTCCCACCACGCGCGGACCGCATCCCGCAATGCGACGGCCTCCGCGGCGTGCAAGGCGGGCGCCGCCGCCGAGTTGCGGTCGATCGTAAACGCCAGTTGCCGCGACGCGCCGGGCGCCAACGTGACGGGGGTCAGCTTCATCGCGAGGTCGTTTCCAGCGGCCGGCTCGCAGGATTCGATCGGGTCCGAGGCAGAGATGCGCGTCCTTGAACCGATCACAACGCTGCCGCCGCCTGTGGCGACGCTCGCCCCTTGCACGCTTTGGATGCGCAGAAAGGGCTGCCTCGTCGCAGCGGCCCCGGTCTCGTTCTTGAGCGTGACGAGGATGACCACTCGGCGCTCGGGCGGCGGGGTCCCCGCATAGAAGGCGTAGGCGGAAGAGGGCCCTTGGAGGATGCTCTCGTCGGAAGGAACCGGTCCGCTGAACGCCCATAGACAGTTCAGGATCGGGTTGCGGTCTGTGGCGTCAGGCGACGGTGCCACGCCGACGTCGATCATGCCGTCCCGGTTCACGTCCTGCGCAACGAGTCGGTAGATACCCGGCTGGTTCGCTCCGAAGTCCTTGACCGGGTCGACCGTTTTGGCCTCGGCGCCCTCGGCGGACAGCACCAGCGGACGCCTGCCAGGCTCCTTGTGAAACCCCTCGCAGAGGCCGAACGCCAACGTGGTGCGGCTGCCCTTCGGCACGGCAAGTCTCAGGCGGATCTCTTGGCCCCAACCCACGTCGATGCCGGAAAAGGCCGGGACGCAGGGGCGGGCGGGCGTGGCCCACTCTTGCAGCCGTTCCTCGCCGTCGACGCGGGTGAAGCCCCCCCGGGGCGATGCCTTGGGCGGTTTCGGCAGGGCCATGAACGCCTCTTCCAACACGTGAACGCCATCCGCGTCTTTCCAGGTTTGGACGATCGGCGCCCGCGCCGACGCAGTCTGCTGGCGCTCCCACTTCGTGCCTCCGGCGATCTCAGGCTGCGCGGAGATCCCGAAGTTCCGGAACCCCCCTCCGCCGAAGTCGAACAGGAACTGCCCCTCTTTGCCGACGATCGCCTTCTCGGGGTCGTCCGGCATGCACACGGCGGTCTGCCACCAGCGAGGCGCATACCCGAAGTCGATGCCGCCCGGGGTTATCTGTGCCTCCGGGTTCGACGGGAGGCACGTCAGGAGCGCCGCCAGTCCCGTTGCAAGAATCCACTTCATCGTCTTCTCCTTGGGAGGCCGACCGTGATTGGTTGGCGCACCTACCACTGCGCGGGGAGGAACTGGTCCACGATCTCCTTCGTGATCACCTTGCGCGGCAGGTAGTAGACCGGCTTGTCGATCGGTTTGCCGCCGAACCACTGCGCCGCGAGGTACATCGGCAGCGCGCCGTCCGCCTCGGCCGACTGGTAGGTGATCGCGAACAGTTCGCCCGACTTCACGAAGTCCATGCCCACCTTGCTGTTGCCCGCTGCGACCACCACGACATCCGTTCGACCGGCCTTCTTCAGGGCCTCGGCGATGCCGTTCATCGCGCCCGAGTCGTCCGCGCTGACGATGCCCTTGAGCTTCGGCCCAAAGCGCGTTAACCAGTCAGACACGACCTGCATCGTCTTCTCGGCCTGCAGTTGCGTGGCCTGCATGTCCAGGAACTTCATGTTCGGGGCGATCTTGGCGAGCTCGCTGATCGGCCCATAGGTGCGCGAGAGGAAGCACGAACTGCCCGGCATGTGCCGCACGACGCAGTATCCGCCCTCGTTACCCAGCTTCTTGGCGAACTCGCGCGCCAGCATGCGGACCTGGCCCCAGTCGTCCGGGCCGGTCCAGGTGAGCACGTACTTCATGCCCTCTTCGGCGGGGATCAGGTTGCTGGCGATGACGGGGATGCCCGCAGCGTGCAGCTTCATCAACAGCGGCACGACGGCTTTGGAGTCCACGGGCGTGATGATCACCAGGTCGGGCTTGTCGGCGATCGCCTGCTCCACCTGCTCGGCCTGCACGCTCGTCTCGTTGTTGGCGACCTTGGTTTCCAGCGTGATGCCGTAGGCGTCGGCGACCCGTTGCATGCCGGTGGTGTAGGCGGTGAGGTAGGGGTGGTCCATGAACCGCAGGCACAGCACGCGCTTGCCCTTGGGCCCGTCGCCGGGTGATTTCGGCATTTCGAGCTTCTGGGTGTTCCAGCCCGAGTACTCGATGTCGTACCAGTGCAGGGGGTCTTCAAGCCGCAACGCGTCGGGGTTGGCGGGGCGCTCTGGGAAGGCGAACTCCCCGTCGTCCATCAGAACCAGCAACTGGCCGTCGGTGCCCTTGAGCGCCATCGCATCGACCGTCGCCGCGTCGTTTGGAACGGCGGCGCCCTTGGGAGCGGGCTCTCCCGATTGGCACCCTCCGAGAACGACGATCAGCCCTGCCAGACCAAGCCAGCGCACGAATCCCTGCTTCATTGCCTTGCCTCCTGGACGCGTCCCCCAACACGTCTTGTACGGACGCAGGCTACCTGGCA
>CAYJMZ010000161.1:0-1271 GCA_964370995.1 uncultured Fimbriimonadaceae bacterium
GCGAACTCTCGGCGAAAGCACCCCCGACACGAGGGTGGCACGGTTGCGTCGGCCTCCTTCAGCACCCCGTTAGGCGGGGTTCAGCGCGAGCCGGTCAGCCGCTGGTACGCGGCGATCACCTTGCGCACGTAGTTCTGGGTCTCGCGATACGGAGGCACCCCGCCATGGCGCTTCACGGCCCCGCCGCCCGCGTTGTAGGCCGCGAGGGCGAGCACGAGCGATTCGTACGCCTCGCCGGTCTGCTTGCCGTACTTGTCCAGGTGTCCGCGGACCAACCTGACCATCCCGTAGAGGTTGTCGATGCTGTCGTAGGGGTTGCCGACGCCCATGCCTCGTGCGGTGCCCGGCATCAACTGGCCGAGACCCATGGCGCCCGAGCGGCTCGTCGCCCCCGGATTGAAGCCCGACTCGACCATGACCATGGCCATGATGAGCCGTGCGTCCACGCCGTAGTTCACGCTGAAGTTGATGACCCCTGTTGCGATGCGTACGGCCTCGGCATCGCTGAGGCGCTTGTTGCGTTGCTTGATGAACGCCGCGTAGTACGGGGTGGCGGCATTGGGGGCAAGGTTCCACGCTTTGGCGGACGTGCCCGGGGGTTTTGGAGGGGGCGAACCCTTCCCGGCGGTCGTCCTCGCGGCTTTGGCCTCGGCGGTGCGGCGCTCCTTGTCTTCGGCTGCGCGTACGAGGTGTTCGGGGGCGGCCCCGATCAGGTGCGCCTCGATCTCGCCCATCTCCGCCTGGCGGCTTGCGCGGATCAGCAGCCGCGCGTGGACCTCGTTGCCCGTGAGCCACTCCGGCACGTCTTTGGCGGACACGAACATCGGCGAACCGCTTGTGGTCTCCAGAAGCAGCAGGGATGTGCCATTGCTGGACATCGTGCCCTTTACGGTGCCCCGGACCTCGAGCACCCGCGTGCCCAACAGTGTTTCAAGCGACGCGACGCCCACCGCCTGCGAGATCCCAAACCCCTTGCGGGCCTTGAAGTACGCGTCGGGAGTCTGCGCGGCCCCGAGGGCCACGGCAAGAAGTGCGATCAGAGCGGCGCTACCTTTCATGCTCGCGTCAAAGGCGATTCTGGCGGAGAGATCGGGATTCGAACCCGAGAAGGGGCTTAACACCCCTTACCCACTTAGCAGGCGGGCGCTATCGACCACTCAGCCATCTCTCCGCAGTCCACAGTATGACATGTCGGGACCGTAGAGCAGAGAGCATAGAGCAGAGAGCAGAGAGCAGAGAACCCCCCGCCGCGGGGGGCGGGGGGGGGGGGG
>CAYJMZ010000161.1:1281-6931 GCA_964370995.1 uncultured Fimbriimonadaceae bacterium
ACCCCCCCCCTCCATGCTCTATGCTCTCTGCTCTCCGCCCCCTCCCCTCACGCCGACCGTCGCTTTCTCGAGGAGAGCAGCTTTCCGCGATCCCGGTACTTGTTGACCGTGCGTCGTGCGACGGTGATGCCCCTCTTCTTGAGAAGGAGGGCGATCTGTTCGTCGGACAGCGGATTGTCCGGGTTCTCGGTGGCGAGGATCTCCGCGATCATCTTCTGCACGCGCAGGGCGGGCTTGAAGAACACCTCGAACGCGACCAGTTCGCCGTTGGCAATCTGCACGAATTTGCTCATCGTCGCGCGGCTGACAGTGCTCTCGTGGATCCCAATCTCCTTGGCCATCTTGGAGCGGGTGAGGGGTTTTAGGAACTCGTACCGGCCGGTCGAGACGAACCCGGTCTGGTTCTGTACGAGGTACTGACCGATCGCCTGCATCGTGCGGCGGCGTTGCAGCACGCTTTCGATGAAGCGCGTGGCCCGATTGACGTACTGGCCCACGTGCCGCACCTCGTCGGCTGGCGGGTGCTCCATATTGCCGAGCGCCTTCTGCCGCGCCCGATAGCTGCGATGCACCGCCAGCGAGTTGGGGTCTGCGCCGCGCACTGCGATCTCCCAGCCCGCCTCGGTGTGGGTCAGCGCGATGTCGGGCGCCACGCTCGTGGGTCGCGCCTGGCTCTGCAGGGTGGTCGCCGCGCGGAAGCACTCGCCCGGGTACGGCGTGAGATCGAGGATCTCCGCAAACGCGGCCTCGACGAGTTCGGGCATCACCTTGTAGCGCCGTCCGATGCGGCTGGTGCGGCGCGCGACAAAGTCGTCCATGTGCGTCTTGAGGATCGCCCGGGCCAGCTTTCGCTCGAAGGTGGTGGCGTCCTTGAGTTGGAGCAGAAGGCACTCGCGCACATCGCTGGCGCCGACCCCCGAGGGCTCGCACTCCTTGAGCGCGGCGACTACGAGCTCCGCATCCGCCAGCGACACGTCGGTCTCCAGCGCGATCTCCTCCACGGGGGACGAGAGGTAGCCTTGGTCGTTCACGCACTCGATCGCGTACTCGCCGACGCGGCGCAGTTCGATGGGCAGCATGGGCAGCAGTTGGGCGCGCAGGTGGTCCCACAGCGTGGTGCTCGTCGCGGCGAAGTCCATCCAGTCCAGGCGCTCGGTGGCGTCGTTCGGAATGCTGCGCAGGAACTCGAAGTCGTCGCTTGAGTGCCCCAGTTCCTGCGGTGCCACCGAGCGCAAGATCGCCTCTTCGGTCAAGGGCTCGACGTCGTCCTGCAGCCGTTCGAGGGCCGGGTTGTCAACCAACTCCGCCTCGATGGCGTGCTCCAGCTCCTGTACGGTGTACTGCAGCACCTGGCTGTTCTGCACCACCTTCGGATCGACGCGCAGGCCGGTCGACTGCTCGACGCGCTGGTTTGCTTGAAATCCTTGTCGCAACGATGCCTCCTGCCCCAAAGGGGACCCACGAGATCATCATTGGACGGCGGGACCGCGATCGTCCCGATGGAACTACCGGGCTCGCGCAAACCTGTTAACGAGCCAATCTACGCCGGAGGCTCGATTCGCGCGGTGCCCACGTAGGGGCGTAGCGGCACGGGCACGCCCAGCGCTCCGTCCGGCTCGACGAACGTCTCGAGGATCGCCGCGAACAGGCGCGGGCACGCGAGTCCGCTGCCGTTGAGCGTGTGCACGTACTCGGGTTTCTCCCCCTGCGCGCGCCGGAACCGGATGTTCGCGCGCCGCGCCTGGAACGACTCGAACGTGCTGCAACTGGAAATCTCCAGGTACTTGCCCACGCCGGGCGCCCACAACTCCAGGTCGTACTGTTTGGCGTTGCTGAAGCTCAATTCGCCGGTGCACATCTCCATCACACGGTAGGGAAGGCCCAGCATCTGGAGGATCTGCTCGGCGTCCCGGGTGAGGGACTCGAGCTCGGCCAGGCTGTCCTCGGGTCGGGTGAGCTTGACCAACTCGACCTTGTCGAACTGGTGCACGCGCAGAACGCCGCGGGTGTCCTTGCCCGCCGCCCCCGCCTCCCTGCGGAAACACGCGCTGTACGCGGCCATCTTCAGAGTCAGCTGCGCGTCGTCGAGGATCTCGTCGCGGTACAGGTTGGTGACGGGCACTTCGGCGGTGGGGATCAGGTACATGCCGTCGCCGACGCTGTACAGTTCCTCCTCGAACTTGGGCAACTGCCCCGTGCCGAACAGACTGGCCGCGTTCACGACGTACGGGGGATAGACCTCCCGGTAGCCGCTTTTCAGGGTCTGGTGGTCGATCATGAAGTTGAACAGCGCGCGCTGCAGCCGGGCGCCCCAACCCGTGTACACCACGAAACCACTGCCCGAGATCTTGGATCCGCGCTCGAGGTCGAGCATGCCGAGCGATGCCGCCACGTCCCAGTGCGCGGGCACGCCGTCCGCGACCTTGGGTTCGCCCCAAGCGCGCACCTCGACGTTGTCGGCCTCCGAGGTTCCGTGGGGCACGGACGCGTGCGGCACGTTGGGCAGGCGAGCCTCGACCCCCTGAAGCTCCCCCTCGAGCTCGCGTTGCCGGGCTTCGCCGCTGCGCACCGCGTCTTTGAGGGGGCCGGTGTTGGCCTTGGCGGACTCGGCGGCATCCTTCTGGCCCGAGGCGAGGAGTTGCCCGATGGACTTGCTGACCCGATTGAGCTCCGCCTGACGCTCCTGGAGGTCGATCAGGAGCGCGCGCCACTCGCCGTCAAGGGCGTCGAACGCGTCGAACGGCGCCTCGATCCCCTTCAGGCGGGCACCCTCGCGCACGGCCTCGGGTTCGGAACGGAGCAACTGGCGGTCAAGCATGGGCCCCGTTTTACCTGGTGGCCGCGGGCGTCGAGAGTTCACGCAAAGGCGCAAAGGACGCAAGGGAGGCAGGGAGGGAATCGACGATAGAAGCTGCATCTCCCAACATCCCCCTGCTCTCCCCCTTGCGTCCTTTGCGCCTTTGCGTGAATCTTCCCCCTTGGGTGAACCCTCGACGGCCATGGCCCAGCAAAAATATGGGCCTTTTTTCACCCAGGGGTTGCTTTTCGCCCCAAGCACGTCTATAATGAACCTGACTCGTAATCTTTGCGAGTCGGCAATCGATGCAGGATGCACCGAACTGTGCTAAGGCCCGCCAAGGCTTGACTCGCAGGAAACTCAAGGAAAGTTGTGAGTTAGGTTGTGGCAAAGCTGAAGTCCGGCTGTGCTCCTGTGGCGATGAACAAATGCAAGGAGCATAAAAACGGACATGAAGCGAACACTCAAAATCGCTCTGAGCGCCGTCCTCGGTGCCGCACTGATCGTGCCGGCTATCGCCCAGGACGCGTTCCCTGATACTCCCGAAAACCACTGGGCCTACGAGGCTCTGCGGGAAATGAAGAACAATGGCCTCCTCGTGGGCTACCCCGACGGGTTGTTCCGCGGTCCTCGCCCGGCGAGCCGATACGAGTTGGCAGTCGCGATCCACGCGACGTACAAGCACCTCAAGAACATCACGGACGGCCTTGACGGCCGCATCAACGACCTCAAGAAGTTGATCGACGACATGAAGCCCGGAACCAGCACCGGCGTGAGCCAGGCCGAGTTTGACAGCCTGAAGGCGGCAGTCGCCGACCTCCAGGGTCAGATGGGCTCGATGAAGGCTTGGGGCACGGACATTGCGAGCCTCAAGAAGATGGCGGGCACGTTCGAGAAGGAGCTCAGCTCCATGGGCGTGGACGTCGAGGCTCTGAAGAAGGGCATGAGCGACCTCGCGGACCGCGTCAGCGTCCTCGAGAAGCGCAAGCTGCCCGTCGACATCCACGGCGACCTCACGTTTGTGGCCCTCGGCGGCTACAGCGACGACCCCAGCTTCGGCGTGACCTGGGATGGTCGCCCGACCGGAGTCGGCAGCGGTAGCTATTCGGGTGATCCGGTGGGCGCGACGCGCGACCTGTCGATCTTCCACGAGGCCGCTGTGAGCTTGACCGGCACTAACGACGAGGGTCCCAAGTGGGGCGCTACGCTCGTGTCGGGCACGGCCCTCGCGGGCTTTGGCAACCAGTCGCAGATCATGGGCGGCGTCAACTTCGACGACAACGTCACAAACGACATCTACATCAGCGACGCGTGGGTGAAGTTCGACACCAGCCTCGTCGGTCAGGGCTTCGGCGCGACCGCCGGTCGGTTCGGTGTGAAGACGGGTGCGTACACGATGCAGCGCATCGACAACACGCCCTACTTCAAGAATCAGCGCTGGGACAATGGCGAATGGACCATCGACGGCGCCGAGCTGAACTTCCACTTCGGTGGTGCGAAGCTTGACGTGTTCGGTGGCCGCAACAGCGACCGCCGCTCGACCAACGGGATCGAACTCCAGCCGATGATGGCTGGTGCCAGCGGCATCCAGGTCGACCGCACGCTCGGTGCGAACCTCAACATTCCGATCACCTCGAACGGCGCGTTGAATCTCACCTACCTGTGGCTCGACACCGACAGCGTCGTGGGCTCGGGCCCCGGCGTCAACCGCGTCAACGTGTTCGGCGCCGAAGGCAAGTTGAAGGTCGGTGCGATCAACCTCGAGGGCGGCTTCTCGCAATCGGACGAGATGTACAACTCCACTTCGATCAATACCGACAACAACACGGCGACGTGGGTCAAGGCCGGCTACATGGCCTCCAAGTGGGGCGTGAAGGGTTGGTGGCGAAACATCGAGTCGGACTTCGCAGCTCCTGGTTCGTGGGGACGTCTGGCCTGGATGTACAACCCGACCAACATCAAGGGCTTCGGCGCGGGTGCGCACTTCAACCTGACCGACAGCGTCACGCTGTGGGGATCGTTTGAGTCGTACGAGCCGGAGGACGGCGTTGGCCTGGACATCACCAGCGCAAAGGCTGGCCTTGGCTACAAGCTGAACAGCGCGTCGCGCTTCGACCTCGGGTACGAGCGCGTCCAGTGGGACTTGGCGGGCGATGACCCGTTCGTCAATTGGTTCAACGTGGGCTTCGACCACAACTTGGGCGGCAACTCGTCGTTCAACATCCTGTGGCAGATCAGCGACTTCGACGGCAAGGGCTCCGGCGGAATTACAACTCCGTTCGGCGCCGGGCTTGCGAAGGGTGGTTTGATCACGACCCAGCTCAACGTCAGGTTCTAACGGACTCGGCGTGAGGCAGAACGGGCCCCGGCCAATCGGCTGGGGCCCGTTTTCTTGTCTGCGCATGGCGATCTTGCGGCAACGCCCCCGAGGGCCCGGACGTCGTAGAGGAGGAGGAATCCAAAGACAAGATGAAATTCAACCGCCATATCGGCCTCGCACTGATCGCCGCGTTGACGCTCTCGGCGTTCGCAGCACCCCAGCTCAAGCAGATTCTCAAGCTCGCGGGCGTCGGTGCCGCGGTCAAACAGTTCGGACCCGACATCAACAAGGCCATCAACGGTGTCACCAAACACAAGGACACCCCGACAATGACCACCAAGGTCGTTCCGATCCTCAGTGTCGGTGTCGGACGCGGTGCCATCGGCGCAGCCCAAATCATGGGCCCAGATTTTGCCGTGAAAAAGGTCCAGGCGGTTGCGCAGATCGAAGGCAGCCTGTTCGGCGAGATCCGCTTCAAGGGCCTCATTCCCGTGTCAAGCAAGGACGTGCTCAAAGACATCAAACGCGTGGAC
>CAYJMZ010000162.1:0-6916 GCA_964370995.1 uncultured Fimbriimonadaceae bacterium
GCGCTCGCCGAGCCGAATGGCCTTTGCGGTGACCTCGGGGCAGAACTCGAAGCGCCGACACTCGAGGTGCATCCGGTTCAGCACGCTGCGGCGGAACGCTTTGTAGCACGTGGCCTCGTCGGTGAGGCGCCGGAAGTACAGGGCGCCGACACCCCACGCGAGCAGTTTGTTGACAATTTTGTTCGGCAGGGCCATGCCCTTGGGAAGGCCTTGAGCGAATCGTGTACCATACACTATATTGGCTTCTCCCCGAAGGATCGGGCCGACGATCTGCGGGATCTCTTCGGGGAAGTACTCGAGGTCCGCGTCCTGAATGATCACCACCTCGCCCCGGGCATGGGGAAGCGCCTGGCGGATCGCGCTGCCCTTGCCGCCCCTTTGGGAGTTGCGCAGCACGTCGATGCGCTCGCCATAACCTGCGAGAATCTCGGGGGTTCGGTCGGTGCTGCCGTCGTCGATCACGATGATCTGGAGCCTCAAAGGCAGCGCGAGCAGGCGGTCGAGCACCTCGCCCAGCGTGTCCTGCTCGTCGAGCGCCGGGATGAGCACGGTCAATTCGGGCGTGGCGCCGTCGGGCATCGGCATCAGGATACCGGGGTGGCCTCTTGGGGATTGTAACCGCAGATGGGCCCAGATTCGTCTTTCGTCTTTCGTCTTTCGAGTCCGGAATCTGTGCCCATCTGCGCCATCGGTGGTTATGATCCGGAAGGCCGGGCACCCCGCTCTGGGATCTTGGTGGCCCCACTCGCCTCGAGGACCCCGTTGCGCAGGGTGATGCGGTCTACATGCACGGCATCGAGTAGGCCGAGGCCCTTGGAGAGGTCAACGACGGGGTTGAGCGTGTCGAGCAGCACCTTGGCGGACCCTGGGTCGGCGCGCCTGTCGTCGAAGAAGATGCGGGCGTTCGCAAGGTTGAGGCGCACGCCGTCCTCGGGCTCCAGGGTGGCGATCACCAAGAACCGCGTGCGCACCACCAGGAACGTGCCCGTGCCCTCCACGAACACCTTGTCGTGTTCGATGCGCACCTCGACGGCGTCGATTTCGTGGAACTTCGCCAAGATGTACCGCCCCAGATCCTCCTGTCGGATCCGCACCGTTCCCACGCCCACGCCGCTTGCGCTCAGGCGGATCGTGTGCTTGCGAAGGGCGAGCCGGTAGTCGAAGCGGCACTCGGGGATTACGGCCTCAAGGTGTTCGACGCGCAGGCCGGAAAGCGTGAACCGATCGAGCACGAGTTCCAGTTCCTCCACGCGCCCGCTGCGGGGTCTCCACGGCTCGGTGTACAGTGGTAACCCCTGCGTGGAGAAATCCGACGCGCGGATGGTGACCCTGCGCAAATCGCCGAGCGCGCCCCCGATCAGGCCGTTCAGCTTCGCGGTGACCTCCACCGAGGCGCTCTCGCCCTGCAGCTGCGCCCGGATCTCGTCCGCGGCCAAGTGCTCGAAGCGCCGCACTTCGCGCGCCCCTGTGTGCCAACCCAGCCCGAGCAGCGCCGCCAGCAGCCACGGGATCATCGGGGAACCCTCTCGCCTTCGTAGCCGCGATCGTCCCGATTGTCGGTCCGGAAACCTCGCGCTTCGTTGGTATCAGAGGTGAAGGCATGGGTACGCGCTCCCTCCCAGCCGGCGTTGCGCTGCCCGGACCGACAATCGGGACGATCGCGGCTACGAAGCGCCGCACACCCCAACCCGTTTCCCGAAAACTCCGACGATTCGGCGGATGGCCGCGTGCGGGGCTGAAACCCGCCTGCATCAACGCTCTTGGGGAGAGGGGTTCCCCGGCGGACGCGTGGCGGTTCGCGGCGATCCTTGGCCTGGCCATCGTGGATCACTCCAGGGTAGGTTGGAGTCGGCATGCGGGCATTGTTGCATGGGAGCAGCCGCAGCCGATGGAACCTCAAGTGGAGATGCTCAACCTTGAAACCGGATACGCCGCGCTTCGAACCGCTGTGGGCTGGTACACGCCGTTCGACAGGGCGCTGGTCGAGTTGCGCGGGGACGACCGACACGCATGGCTCCAAGGACAGCAGACCCAGGACTTGCGCGGACTCTCCGTCGGCCAAACCACCGATCTTTGCATCGTGTCCCCGACGGGGCAATTGCTGGCGGATGTGCGGCTGTGGTGCCTTCCCGACCGCTTCCTGCTCGATGTACCGAAGGCCGGCGTTGAGGCGGTGCTGAGGCGCTGCGAGGCGATGGTGATCATGGAGGATGTTTCGGCCACCGACCTCTCGGGGCGCGTGTCGATGATGACGGTCCAGGGCCCGGAGGCTGCAACCCTTCTGTCCCGGCTCATCGAGATGCCCCCGGGCGACGCGGGACCGGCAACCCTCGGTGCCTGTGAAGTGCTGTGCCTACGCTCGGACCGCTCCGGATGTGGCGGATGGGACCTCGTGGCGGACCCCAGGGCATTGGAAGCGGTGAAGGCCGCGTGCCCGCAGGTTCCGGAGGAGGCTGTGGAGATCGCGCGCATCGAGGCCGGAAGCCCCGTGTTCGGGCAAGACATGAACGCGCGCACGTTGCCCCCCGAGTTGGGCCCCGCGTTTGAAGCGCGCACAATCAGCTATACGAAAGGCTGTTACACGGGTCAAGAGGTGCTGATGCGCATCCACACCCAAGGGCACACCAACCGCACGTGGATGGCTCTGGTGTGCGAAGGACCCGTTCCTGTAGGCGCGTCGGTGGTCTCGCCGAAGCGGGCGGACGCGGGGAAGGTCACCAGCGCGGCGCTCTCGCCCCGGTTCGGACCCATCGCGGCCGCCATGCTGCGGCGCAAGGCGGCCGTCGCGGGGGACGTAGTGGAGGTGGAGACGCCTGGCGGCCCCGTCCGAGCCGTGGTGCGGGCAATGCCTCTCTCTCCCTGAGGGGGGCGTGCGGCCGTGCTTGGGCCCAAATCACAACAAATTGACAATAAGCGAAGTGATAGTCACAAGTCCTATCAGTGAGCCCGCGATACCGAAGAGTGGAATACCTCTATCATCCGGTTCGATTCGCACAAGGAAACACAGATTCGCTATCAGTCCAATACCAAGAAACGCGATCGCAGGCACCAACAAATACCAAACCATGATAGAGCCCTGGGCATCGCGCCATCCTTCTTCGAGCACTTTCATTAGGATCGCCAAGGCCGTCCCGAACCAAGAAAGGAGCGCGGCCGATATCAGGCTCCAAAGATCAAAACGCTTCCTCACTCAATTCCCCAAAACGCCTCAGGTTGGCCAAGGGCAACGATCAGCTTAAGTGCCGTCCGGCTTCAATCCTCAATCCTGAATCCTCAATCCTCAATCCTGAATCCTCGAATCCTCCTCTCACGAGGCTTTGCGCGCGGCGTAGTGGCCGATCACGAGGCAGATCAGAACCGCGGCGGACAGCACGGTGAACGTGAGCCCAGGCCACACCGCGTGGTTCTTCATGTAGCTGCGGAGCATCATCCCGCCCACGGCGAGCGTGCCAACGGTGGCGACCCCATACCCCGCGCCGGGGTGCGTCTTTGCGAGCGCCACGCCCGCGAGGATGATGACGCCCGTGCCCGCGCCGCCCATCACCGACATCACGCTGCCCTTGGCGAGATACCCCTCGATGCCTCCGAGGATCGAGAGAAGCCCAAAGATCACCAGCACACTGTCCAGCCACCGCATGGGCGCAGGTTACCCGGCATGGCGAAGGCCCAAAATGAAGAGGGCAGGGCGTCGGGGGGAGACGCCCCGCCTCTGGGAGGACTGGGATGAAAACCGTTTAGTTGTGTTCTTGGATCGAGATCACGCCCGAAACGCGCTCGCCGATCGAGAACCTCGAATCCTTCAACGCCTTGGTTGCGTTGGCGATCGGGTCGTCGGACTCGAACGCCCACACCACGGTGCGGTCAAGCGCGGTCGTCTCAAGGGTCACGGGGATGCGGAAGTGATCCGCCATCGCCAGCACGAACTCCTCGATGGTGCCCTGACCAGACGAAGTGGGCTTGGCGGCCGATCCGGGAATCGCCACGATCAGCGGGTTGGACCCGTCGCCCGCGTCCACACTGGTCAGGCTCGCGGTGGCCCCCGAGTTGGTCAATGCGCTGCGGAGCAGATTGCCATCCAGATCGACCCGTTCGCGCTCGGAGCCATCGATCGCATCGCGGATTACGACGGTGCGCTTGCCCAACGGGCGGTAGAACAGCGTGGGTTTGCCGTCCACGAGTTCGACCTTAAGGGGCACTTCCACCGTCGCGGTGGTGGGGGGACCGAGAGTGCCCCCGGTTGTAACGGACCCGTTCGCCTGGTTCAGCGACTGCAGAGCCCCAAACAGGGCAAGCGCGCCGATGCCGGCCGCGGCAAATCCCTTCCACCAGCCGAACATAGCCGGTCTTTCGTTCCGGCGTTGATCGTAGACGTGTCGGTCGAGGCGGGCCTGGATGCGCTCGTTGAGATCCGACGGTACGTGGATCTTGACCTCGCGCATGGCGTCGAGCGCGTGCATGGTGCGCTCGAACGCCCGGTACTCCGCCTGGATGGTCGCATCCGCACCGAGCCTTCGCTCAAACGACTGTCTGAGCCCCGGTTCCAGCGTGCCATCGAAGTATGCGGAGAAGAACTCCCGTGCCTTAGTTGCGTTCATCGTCTGAGTAGACCTCTTTCTCTCCAGTGCGTTTGACCGCCTAGATCTGGAAAAGTTCCGTGTCTTTGACAAGAAGTTCTCGGAGGGAGAGCCGCGCGCGGTTGAGGCGGCTCTTGACTGTGCCGATCGGCAGGTCGAGCGCCTCGGCGATGTCTTCGTAAGAGAGCGCCTCGACGTGGTACATCACGATCATCGCGCGCTGGTACTCCGGCAGGCGTTCGACCGCGTTTTGCATGAGGCGTTCGCGCTCGGTGCGTAGCGACGCCTCGTGGGGGCTTTCTCCGTCGTCCACGATCTGGCGGTCGATCTCCCCCTCGGCGGTGACGAGCGTGGCCTCAATGCTCACCGTGGGCCGGCTCCTCTCGCGCTTGCGGCTGTCGAGGAAGCAGTTTGTGAGGATCCGGTACAGCCACGTGGTGAACGCGCTTTGACCTTTGAAGTTCTTCAGCGCCCCGTACACGCGCACGAACGCGTCCGCCACGACATCGGATGCCTCGTCGGGGTTGGTCGTCAGGCGGTAGGCGTACTGATAGGCGCGCTTCTCATGCTTGCGAATCAGCGCGTCCATCGCCTCGCGGTCTCCCGATCGAGCGCGTTCGACGAGCACCTTGTCGTCCGGGAAAGCATGCGTCATGACGATAGGATCGAGCGGGGGGTCGCGCTGCGCGCCTCTTGGATTGCGCGTTGCTCCTCCTGCGAGAGGTTCCTCTCCGAGCGGCCCGCCAGCAGAGGTTTGCAGTAAACGCGGCAGTCGGCGCGCCCCACGAGGCTGGTGACCAATGCGCCGTCGCCTTGGTCGTCAAAAATCGCCAGGGCAAAGCTCTGATTGCCGCCCACATCCTCGAACGCGTCGTACCGCACAAGCCCCACATGCCGCTTTGCGGTGCCGATTTTCGATTCGGCCTCCGCAAGCCGAACCGCGATCGAATCAACGGTCTCCTGCAGGCTCATCCGTTCGCGCAGGTGATCGTAAAGCATGCGCTCGAGCGTTTCGCCGCGTGCGCCCTCCAGAAGTGTGGACAGGCGGTCCTGCAGTCGTCGCGCGCGCGAAAAGGCGGTGGCGCACGCGACAGCCAGCACCACAAGCGCCGCGATGCACGCAAGAAGCAGTGCGGGGGAGTGTTGGGATATGCTGTTGAGAACGCTCTGCATGGTCGACACGGCCCAAGAGTCCGCCCCACAGTATAGCGGACGGTCTCGGTCGGGGTCCGAGTGCGGGATTCCGAGGGCCACCATGAAAAGGACAAGCAAGTGGGCGATGACGGGATTCACGCTTGTTCTCGTCTATGCGTTCGTGTTTCTGGTGTTCTGGTTCCTCAACTTCCAAAAGGTGGTGGTGTCGGGCGTTTCGCTGGAGAAGACGCTTCACACGGGGCAGCCCCTGTGGGCGTGTCGCGCGTATTGGCTGGTCGGCCCCATCGACAAGGGCAGCATCGTCGTGATCCGCGAGGTGGAGGCAAACGACTACATCATCAAGCGTGTGTACCGTATGGGCGGCGAGACGGTGGATTACGCGTGGATTCCGCGCTCCTACTCGATCACTCAGGGGCCCTACAAGGTGCCCAAGGACCAGATTTATGTGATGGGGGACAATCGCTCGGAGTCTGAGGATAGCCGTGCGTTTGGTCCGGTTCCCATCGACCGGGTGATCGGCAAAGTCGTGTTCTTCACGTTCTGGTCGTTCTTTGCAGCGGTGGCCCCGATTCTGCTGATCGTGTTGGGCTCGTTCGTGTGCAAGCCGCGCCCGGAGGGGCAAGTGGCTTCGGGGGACGCCTCCTCGGCAACATGAGCCGATTTCCCGCAGGCAAATACGGTCGTCAGACGATGCGGTTCCATCCCGCTCCATTCCGCGCCCCGTTGCGTGCGTTTGCCGTGCTGGTGTTCGCGTGGTCCGACGGGCAGGTGTTGCTTTGCGACATCACCGGTCGGGGGTGGTGCGTTCCCAGCGGGCGCGTCGAGCCCGACGAGTCCTCGGGGGAGGCCGTGCGGCGGGAGTCCTTGGAGGAGTCGGGGGCCGTGCTCGAAGAGGTCCAGTATTTCGGTAGCTTCGAGATCCGGGACCGCACGGAAGTGCGTTGGGCGGACTGCTACGCGGGCCACGTGGTCGAGTTGGGCGAGATTCGCACCAAAGAGGAGTCGCGCGCGCGCCGCTTTGTTTCGCCCGACGAGCTTCCTGAGCTTTACCACGTGTGGAACGAGTTGACCAAACGCGTGTTCGAGCGCTCCCGCGAGGTGGCGGACCGCGCCCGGCAACTCCGCGACGACGCCTAGCGACCGCCGCGCTGGGTGCCACGCCCATTCCGATGGGCGTGTCCCCAGCC
>CAYJMZ010000163.1:0-6909 GCA_964370995.1 uncultured Fimbriimonadaceae bacterium
CAAGCCGCTCGAATGCAAGGCGACGAGCAAGCTCGCGCACTCCCAAAGGGGACCGACATCTAACCCACACGAAACCCAATTGGGACCCCTCTCCCCGGAGGGGCACGAACAACGAAGCCCGGCGGTTGGGCCGGGCTGGGGGGGAGCCTTCCTTGGGGCTCCCGGGGCGGTGTCTCCTTTAGCGGGAGAACAGAGTGCGCGCCCGCGGCGAGCGGCGTCGGCCTTCTCGTCGGGGGGCGGATTCGTTGCGGAGTGGCGATCGTTCCATGCTGAGCGGCGAGCGGGCCGACATCATGATCCGCTCGTGGATCAGCTTTTCGATGTTGGTCACGTCGCGGTGCTGCTCGGGCGTCGCGAGGGTGATCGCGAGGCCCTTGACGCCGGCTCGGCCCGTGCGCCCGATGCGGTGGACGTAATCCTCCGGCTTCGTGGGCACGTCGAAGTTCACCACAAGTTCGATGTCCTTCACGTCGATGCCGCGCGCGGCGATGTCGGTCGCCACAAGCACGCGGTACGCGCCGTTCTTGAACCCCTTGAGGGCCATCTGGCGCTGCTCGAGCGAGCGGTCCGAGTGCAACTCCGCAACGGTGTGGCCGAAGCCGCGAACGGTGCGGGCGAGCTCGTGCGCGCCGTGCTTCGTCCGAGAGAACACCAACACGGACCCTCGATGGTCTCGAAGAAGGTCGTAGAGCATGTCGCTCTTGTCGTTGCGGTTGACCACCACGAGCTCGTGGCGCACCAGTTCCGCCGCCGTGCCTTCGCCCTCGAATTCGACGCGCTCGGGCTGGTACAGGTACCGCTTTGCCAGCGCTTCGATCTCGGGCGGCATGGTGGCCGAGAACAGCAGGGTCTGGCGATCGTCGAGGGTCTGGTCCAAGATCCTGCGGATGTCGGGAGCGAAGCCCATGTCGAGCATGCGGTCCGCCTCGTCGAGCACGACCACCGTTGCCGCACGCAGGTCGATGTTGCGCTGACCGACGTGGTCGAGCAGCCGTCCCGGCGTGGCCACGACGACGTCGGGGCGCAGGTGAAGTTTGGACACTTGGGGCCGAATGGGGGCTCCGCCAATGAGCAAAGCCGTGGTCGCGCCAATCTGTCGAAACGTCTCTTCGATCTGTAGCGCAAGCTCGCGGGTCGGTGCCAGCACGAGCGCCATCTCGCCGGGCATCAGCCGCGCGACGATGGGCAGACCAAATGCGAGCGTCTTTCCGGTGCCGGTTTGGGCAATGCCGATGACGTCGCAACCGTCGAGAACCAGCGGAATCGCCGCGTTCTGGATCGGGGTCGGGGTGTCGAAGCCAAGCTGGTCGAGAGTGTTCAGTATGCTTGGCGGTAGTCCGAGGGCTTGAAATCCCCCGCTTGTTCGTTTTTCAGACATAAATAAAGCCCGGGTCGAACCTTCGGCCCGAGCGCACGTTAATTATGGCACTTTTCGCCAAAGTCCCGCATTTCGGTGGGACTTCAGGTTCGCGGGGGCCCTGCGGGGGCTGCTTTCGGAATGACCGGAGCGCGCACGACGAAGTAACCTTGACCCATGAACCCGTGCACCCTGCTCCTCGCCGTCATCGCTCTGGTTCCCCAAGGCGTCCACTACGCCAAGCCGAAGATGGAGATCGCCAAGATCCCGATCATTGGCAAGAAGGCGGCCACCCTTCGGCTTCCGCGCCTGCAGACGCGCTCGCCTTTGTGCGATCTCGCGGAGAAGGCCGTCGCGGACGCGGAGAAGAGAGGGGTCGCGGCGTGGGTGACGGAGGAGCGCGAGCTGCTGCGCGTGTCCCCCGATGCGGCGAAGAACATGGGCTTCGAATCCAACACCGTGCTCAAGTTCGACGACCCCAAGGCGCTGAGCTTCCGATCCGAGTCCCAACACTACAACGGCGTCGGGGCCCATGGCATGACCAACCGCCGCACCTACAACTTCGGATTCGTGGCCGGCAAACCCGCCCGGTTCGGGATCTCCGAAGCCTTCCTGCGCGATAAGCCGACCCGCGTGCTGCTTCAGGAGCTCCTCGTGGGCCGCGCGGGGCAGATGGAAGGCGCGGAGTGGATTGCGGAAGGGACCGTGAAGTACCTCTCCGACGAGCAGTTGAACCGCTTCTGGATCGACCGCGACGCCCTCGTGTGGGAGTTCGACCCCTACGAACTCGGCCCGTACGCGGTCGGCGCCTTCGTGGTGCGTGTCCCCAAGGCCGAGGTGTCGAAGCTCATTCGGTCGGATGGCCCCCTGGGTTTCTGGGCCGCGAGGTAGGGCGTTGGTTTCACGCAGAGTTCGCTGAGCAGCGCAGAGGGGACGATGGGTCCATGGGTTCGAGCCCGGTGACCCGTTGTACAATTCAGTGTTGAGCGAGTTGATCTCGGTTGATCCTGAGGTGATGGGTGGCACGCCTGTGTTGGCCGGCACACGGGTTCCCGTGCGGACGATGTGCGAGTACCTCGAGGACAACTTTATGCTTGACGAGTTCCTCGTGGCCTTTCCGACAGCCACAAGGCAAAGCGCGCTCGACGTGCCTAGGTGGCGACGTACAATGGGCCCATGAGGCGCTTGGGGGTCTTGTTGCTTCTCGCGGTGGCGTGCCTAGGTCAAGCGCAGAGTGCCGAGGTGCTGGACTTGCTACGCAGCCCTGAGTGGGACACGGCCCTGGTCAAACTGATCGCCGAGAAGGAACGGTTGGGCTCGGAAGTGACGGCGGCGCTTCGAGACAAGAGGCCGGAGACGAGGCGGCGTGCGGCGATTGCGTTGGGCGAGATGGACTTTGCGCCCGCGATAAAGTCGCTTCTCTTGGCAGCGAAGGATAGGGACAAGGGCGTGCGCCGCGAGGCGGTTGCTTCTGTTGTGTGGCTCCTGACCCCGCGGGACCAGCGGGGCATCCATGGAGAGCCTCCTGGCAAGATAGAGGACCTTACACCCTTGGTCAAGTTGGGAAAGTCAATCGTCCCGGCCTTGATCGAGATCGTGAGGGACACCAGCCCTGACCGGCGAATGCGTCGCGCCTTTATCCCCGCGGTACGGCTGCTTCGTGTGTTGAAGGAACCACGTTCGATTGACGCACTGGCCGAGGCGGTTGTGCGAGTGGACAGGTTCGCTCTGTCGGAAGTCCAGCAAGCTCTTGCGGTGTTTGATGACCCGAGGGTCTTGCCTGCGATCGTCGGCACCAGCGATCAGGAGATCCTCAATTACTTCCCGACATCTGGCATCTGGGTGCTTCAGAAGATGGAGGCAAGAGCGGTCCCCTATCTTGTGCAAGCGTTGGACAACCCGCCGCGGAAGAACCTGCGCCCGTACATTGCGGCCGCACTTGGGGTGATCCGCGATTGGCGTGATTATCCCGGCGCCTGGGAGGAAGTACAGGGAGAACTCCCCGAGTCGTTTCGCGCCAAAGCGAGAAGCCTGCTCGCAAGCTGCCCGGGACCGGCTGCAAACGCCATCCTCCTTCGCTCCCTGACCGACCCCAGTGCAGCTGTGCGGCGGGCGTCCGTGCTCCCGGCCGTGAAGTTGAAAGTGCCCGGCTGCTGGTCCAAGGTGGTGGCGCTGACGAGGGACCCGAACGCAGAAGTGCGGTCAGCCGCCATCGAGGGGATTGTCGCGCTTGATCCCAAAGCGGCGGTGCCCATTCTGGTGAAGCTGATCGGAGATGCGGAGACCGGCTACGATGCGGTTCGAGCGCTCTGCGGAGCGGGTGATCCTCGGGGCCTGAAGTCGATTTTCGATTGGATCGAGGCCCATCGCACCGAGCACCGCGTGCGGTGGCCTATCGAGGGGTTGGGCAACTTCAACGGCGTGCTTGTCCAAGATCGGCTGCTGGGCTATCTGAAGGACCCTTTTCCCAACAACATCGCCGCCGTTCACGCCTTGGCCCGCAAAGGGGATGCCAAGGCGATTCCAGCCCTGGAGCAATTGGCTGCCAAGGACACTGACATGAGCTCCGAGTGCAAGCAGGCGATTTCGGCGATTCGCGCTCGGGCAGTGGAGCATCAAAGGCTCTTCGTTAGGTGCGCCTTCGAACCCGGTCCAGCCCCACGCTCAGCACGATGATGGTGCCGGTGACGATCTCTTGGACCCAGGTGGACCAGCCCATGTGGGACCCGCCGCTGCGGATGGTGGTCATGATCGCGGCGCCGAGGAGTGCGCCGGCGATGGTGCCGGAGCCACCGGAGAGGCTGGCGCCGCCGATGACCACCGCGGCGATCACCTCGAGTTCGAGGCCGGTCGCGACCGTCGGGTCGCCCACGGTCAGGCGAGAGAACTGCAGGATGCCGGCGAGGCCCGCGAACGTGCCTCCGAGGATGTACACCGCAGTCTTCACGCGGTCGATCGGCACTCCGCAAAGGCGCGCGGCGTTCTCGTTGGAGCCGATGGCCACCACGTGCCTTCCAAAGCGCGTGTAGCGCAGAACGGCGGCCATCAGCGCCGCGCAGGCGAGGGTCGCCCACACGCCGACGGGAACGAGCATCCACCGCTGGGAGGGCTCTAGGCTGGCGAGGATGTCGGCCAGCCACGTAATCGGCGCGTCGATCTTCTGCTCGTTGGCCAGGCCCTTGGCGACGCCGCGGATCACAAGCAATGTGCCGAGGGTCACCACAAACGGCCCCAGCTTGGCCTTCGTGACCAGCAGGCCGTTGAGCAACCCGCACGCCGAACCCGCCGCGACGCCGCCAAGCAGGCTCGGCACCGGGCTGTAACCCTTGTCGAGGAGCCACGCGGTCACGACGGTCACAAACGCGACGGTCGAGCCCACCGAGAGGTCGAGCCCTCCGCTCACGATCACAAACGTCATGCCGATGGCGGCCATCGCCACGATCGCGCCTTGTCTGGCGAGCGTTTCGAGGTTGTCGGCGGTGGGAAAGGTGTGCGGCCGCATGAAACCGAACAGCGCGAAAACGGCGACCCATGCAAGCGTGAGGCCCACAAGCCCGGCGGCGGGCGAGTTGAAGAAGCGCTTCACGAGCCCGTGGCCTCCCGGAGCACCGAGTCGGGCGTCCATGTGCTCGTGGGGCGCGCACCGCCGAGTTCGCCACGGTGCATCACGGCGATGCGGTCGCAGATGCCGAACAGCTCGGGCAGGTAGCTGCTCACCACGAGCACGGCCTTGCCCTCGCACGCGGCCCGGTCGATCAGTTCGTACAGGCGGTGCTTGCTCGCCACGTCGATGCCCCGCGTGGGTTCGTCGAGCAGCAGCACGTCCACCCCGTGTCGCAGCAGCCTCGCGAGGGCGATCTTCTGCTGATTGCCGCCGGAGAGTTCCCGCACGGCTTGGCCCGCGTGGCGGTACTTGACGCCGGCCTCGGAGAGCCACGGCTCGGCGTCGCGCTCAAGACGCCCGGGCGACACCACCAGGGGCAGGTTGGACAGCGCCAGATTCTCGGCGAGCGTCATGCCGATCGCGAGCCCCTCCTCCTTGCGGTCTTCGCTGAGCAGCCCCACCCCCTGCGCCCAACGCCGCGCCGGCGAGCCCCGGCCTGCTCGCAGACCCACGCGAACCACGCCGCGCCGCACGGGGTCGAGCCCGAACACCGCGCGCAGCAGCTCGGTGCGGCCCGAGCCGTTGAGGCCCGCGATGCCCACGACTTCACCGCGCCTGAGTTCCAGGCTGGCGCTCTTGGGGAGCCTCACGCCCGCGACCTCCTCGATCGCCAGCAGCGTTTCGCCGGGCGTGCGTGGGGTGTGGGGGAACTGCTCGGACACCGCGCGGCCCGCCATGAGAGACACGAGTTCGGAGGTGCCCAAGAACCCCTCGCCCCTCCGGGGGAGAGGGGCAGGGGTGAGGGGCTGTTCGCCGCCTGCGTCGGTTTCCAAGGCATCGGACCCGGCTTCCGGAGGGCCCCCACCCTGCTCAACACTCGGCGGGACCCCCCTCACCCCAGCCCCTCTCCCCCGGAGGTGCGAGGGGTTCCCGGAGGAGAACTCGCCGACCACTGCGCCGTCGCGGAGGACCGTGATGTGGTCGGCGACGCGCTGCACCTCCTCGAGGAAGTGCGACACGTACAGAATTGCCTTGCCCTCGGACCGCAGCCGCGCGAGCACTTCGAACAAGCGCTCCGCGTCGGCCTCACCCAAGCTGCTGGTCGGTTCGTCGAACAGCAGCACGTCGCACCCGGAGGCGGTGGCGCGTGCGATCTCCACAACCTGTCGCAGGGCGATCGGCAAACTGCGCAGGCGTGCGTCGGGGTCGAGATCGACGTGCCCGAGGCTGGCGAGGGCCTCACGGGCAATCCCGCGCGCAGAGGTCCGTCGCACCCAGCCCAGGCGCGTCGGTTCGAGCCCCAGCACGATGTTCTCCGCGACGCTGAGATCGGGGCAGAGCGCGAGTTCCTGGTGGATCATCCCGACCCCCGCGTCCCTCGCATGCAGGGGGTTGCGGGGAGCGAAGGGCACACCACGCAACGTCAGGGTGCCGGCGTCCGGGCGGTGGACCCCGGCGATTACGTTCATGAGCGTGCTCTTGCCGGAGCCGTTCTCTCCGACAAGCGCGTGGATCTCGCCCTTTCGAAGCGCCAGCGACACATCGGCCAGCGCCTGGGTCGCCCCAAACGCCTTGCTGATCCCCACCGCTTCCAGCGCGCTCACTTCGGAGGTGCCAGCAACTTTGCGATGTCCTTGTCGGCCATGTTCGCGGGGGTCACGAGCACAGCGCCGGTGTCGATCCTCTTCTCGGGGATCGCGCCGTTGAGGTGCTCAAGCATCGTCTTCACGCCGAGATACCCCATCTTGTGCGGGTTCTGCAGCACCAAACCGTTGATTTCGCCCTTCTTAAGACCCTCCACCAATTTGGTGCTCGAGTCGAAGCCCACGAACTTGACCTTTCCCGCCCACTTGCCGTCCTGCAGCGTGCGCAGCATGCCGAAGGTCGACGACTCGATCGGGGTGTAGATCGCGTCGAGCCCGAGCGCTCCTCCCGCACCCTTGTAGGC
>CAYJMZ010000164.1:0-5126 GCA_964370995.1 uncultured Fimbriimonadaceae bacterium
CCCGATCCCCGATCCCCGAAGTACACTTCCGCAATGCCCCATCCGCTTGACGACGCGTCGTTCGTGACTCGGCTCGACCCCAAGGAGTTGCTTCGGCTCACGCGCGAGTTTCCCGATCAGTGCCGGCGGGCGCTCAAGATTGCCCAAGACGCTCAACTTCCAGCGCTTTCCGGCGCACCTGCGTCGGCCGTGCTGACGGGTATGGGCGGCTCTGCGGCAGGGGGCGACTTCGTCAAGGCGCTGTTCGAGGCCGAGGGCTCGATTCCGTTCTCCGTGAACCGCGACTATCACCTCCCACTGTCTGTGGGACCCGATACCCTGGTGATCGCGAGCAGCTACTCGGGCAACACCGAGGAGACCCTCTCGGCGTACGCAGAAGCGCGGGGCCGATCCGCGCAGATCCTCGGCGTGACCAGCGGGGGCACCCTTGCCGCCCAGGCCGAACACGACGGCGTGCCGGTGATCCGGATTCCTGGTGGCCAACCCCCGCGCACGGCCCTGGGCTACATGCTCGTGCCGGTCGTGGTCGCCTGTGAACGCCACGGTCTGCTCCCCGAGCACGACCACGACGCCGCGTGGAGCCACCTGGAGGCGTGCGTGGAGTCGTGGGACGTTGAGACTCCCTTTGTGTCGAACCCCGCCAAGCAACTCGCCGCGGCCCTGCAGGGCGCCGTCGGCATCCTGTACGGCCTCGGCCCGTGGCAGGCGGCTGTGGCCAACCGCTGGAAGGGTCAGATCAACGAGAACGCCAAGAACCTGGCGTTCGCCAGCGCGTTCCCCGAACTCAACCACAACGAGATCCTCGGGTGGGTCAAGGCCACCGAGCAAGGCGTAGGTCGCTGGGTGACCGTCGTGCTCCGCGATGGCAACGAGAGCGCGAAGATGAACGAGCGTGCGCGGGTGACCATGGAGCTGACGCACGGCGTATCCGAAACCTACTCGGCCCTCGCGCCCGGCGAAACGCTCTGGCAGCGCATCCTCGCCCTGACTCTCATGGGCGATTTCGTGTCCCTCTACCTCGCGGCCCTCAACGGCGTAGACCCCGAGAACATCGACTCGATCAACGTGCTAAAGGCATCGCTTGCGAAGGTCACCGACTAGCAGGGTGCTGAAGCAGGCCGACGCAACCGTGCCACCCTCGTGTCGGGGGTGCTTTCGCCGAGAGTTCTCACCTAGCGCACCCCCAAGATGAGGGTGGCACGGGATCGGAAACGTCCGTGGCGCGAGAACAAAGGGTGCAAGCCCCTTCTTCAGCACCCTGGTAGCCTCGACAGCTGAAGCTACCGAGGCATGAGGTCGGGGCTATTTGGCTCGTCTTGTCGCTAGCCCTCTCGTGGCAGGCGGAGTTTCGCCATCACCCAACTGGGCGCGAGGAGGAGGGTCAACCCGAACGCCAGCCGCAGCGCGGGATCCACGAAGTCGTACGCCGTCGCGCCCTGCGTGGTTTGCAACATGGTGCCAATGTCGAGCACCCCACGGCTCAATCCCCATCGTCGGAGTTTCGGGGCAAGGGTCGGGGTGAGGGGCGCCCCGTAGCCGCGATCGTCCCGATTGTCGGTTCCGAAAGTTTCACGCGGAGAACTCAGAGAATCGCTGAGAGGATTCGCATCGATGGGTTCCCGACGTGGCCTGGAAGCGCTTGACTTCGGGGTGGGATCTGAGCCAAAATCCACGCGGAATCCGGCCTGATTCGGGTTCCGTCTCCTCCGGTTGGCCAAGGGGTTTGACCGTGCCTGGCACCGGAGAGGAGCCGATGAACGCAAGCACTCCCAACGGGCCCGACGCCGCCGCGCAACGCTTCGGAAACTTCGCGTGGATCACCCTGTCCTTCACCCTCGCGGTGATTCTTTGGGGCGCGTTCGTGCGCATCTCGTTTTCGGGCGACGGTTGCGGCAACCACTGGCCTCTGTGCAACGGCGAAGTGTTCCCCACGTCGGCCGGCGTGAACACGTGGATCGAGTTCAGCCACCGGCTCTCGACGGGGTTGCTCGGAATACTCGTGGGCGTGCTCGTGTTCTGGGCGTTTCGCGCGTTCCCACGGGGTTCCGCAGTGCGCAAGGCGTCGCTGGTCGCGCTCTTCTTCCTGATCGCCGAGGCGTTGATCGGGATGGGGCTCGTCAAGTTCGGGTGGGTGGCCCACGACGAGTCCGCCGCGCGGGCGATCGTGCAGTCCGTGCACCTGGCGAACACGTTCATGCTCATCGCGGCGATGGCACTGTGCGCGCAGTGGGCGACCGGCACGCCGCGCCCGAGCCTCAAGGGGCAGGGCGCCATGGGCTGGGCGTTGGCAACGACGCTGGTGTTCATGGTCGCCATCGGGGTCAGCGGGGCGGTCACAGCGCTGGGCGACACCCTCTACCCCCTCACGGGACCGCATGCCTCCCTGGCGGACATTACGGACCCCACGAAGCACTTTCTGGTGCGCCTGCGCATCGTGCACCCCGTGCTCGCGCTGGTCGTCGGGCTGCTGCAGACGCTTGTCGCCGGTCTGGCGTGGCGCCTGCGGCCCTCGGACGGTACGCGCTCGGCGGCCCTTTGGGTCGTGGGCCTGTTCGTCGTCCAGATGGGCCTTGGATTGCTGAACGTGCTGTTCAAGGCCCCGCTCGCGATGCAGATGCTCCACCTGCTGGTGGCCGACGCGGCTTGGATCGCGACCGTGATGCTGGCCGCCTCCGCGCTGGCGCAGGGGGTCGAGCGCGTCGAGTGCGTGGCGCAGTCCGATGAAGAGCGCTCCCACACCGAGGAGAGCCACGCCACCTGGCACGATTACCTCGCCCTCACAAAGCCGCGGGTCATCAGCCTGTTGCTGTTCACGACGGTCACCGCGATGTTCGCGTCTGCCGGCGGTTGGCCCGGGCTCGGGGTGTTACTGGCCGTGATCGTCGGCGGGTATATGTCGGCCGGAGCGGCGAACACGATCAACATGGTGCTCGAGCGCGACCTCGACGCCCGCATGCGCCGCACCGCCCAGCGCCCGACGGTCACCCGCCACATTCCCGCCCCCCGAGCGCTCGCGTTCGGGCTGGCGATGGGCGCGGCCGCCTTCGCAATTCTGTGGGCCTTTGCGAACCTTCTCGCCGCCGCGCTCTCGCTGGCCGGGCTCGTGTACTACGTCGTGGTGTACACGCTGATGCTCAAGCGACGCACGTGGCACAACATCGTGATCGGTGGCGCCGCGGGCGCGTTTCCCCCGCTCGTGGGATGGGCGGCCGCCAGCGGGGAACTGAGCCCCTTGGCGTGGACGCTGTTCGGGATCGTGTTTCTGTGGACGCCCGTGCACTTTTGGGCGCTGTCGCTGCTGATCAAGGAAGACTACGCGAGCGCCGGGGTGCCGATGCTGCCCGTGGTGCGCGGCGAGCGTGCGACGGTCGCCCAGATCGTCGTGTACACCGTGCTTACGATGCTGATGACCGCACTGCCCCCCGTGCTCGGCCTGGCGGGACCGCTCTACATCGCCATCGCCGTCTTGCTGAACGCGACCCTGATCTATCGCGTGCTCCAACTCTATCGCGTGCCCGAGCGGCCTCGCGCTGTAACCTTGTACAAGTTCTCGATGCTCTACCTTGCTGTGCTGTTTTTGACAGTAGCGGTCGATCAGGCGAGGCTTGGCTAGGAGTTGTTCCAGGACATGGCGGGATACGCCATCCGTGTGGTAACTTGGCGCTGGGGGAAAGGGCCTGAAGTCAGGTTCCGGCCACGGCATTGAGTGCCGGTGGTTTTCCTGAGGGAAACGGAGGACATGGATGGCGCAGATCTTTAAACCGAGCGCGAACACGCTTGCAAAGCTCAGCCTGATGGTTGTGGCCGCGATACCCGTGGTGTTGATCTATGCGGGCTCGACCGTGACCAGGTCGCCCCTGAACACCAACGTCGAGGTGCGCCTCAACCAGCCGATTCCGTTCAACCACCTGCACCACGCCGCGGAACTTGGCATTGATTGCCGCTACTGCCACACCAGCGTCGAGACGTCCTCGAGTGCGGGGGTGCCGCCGACCGAGACGTGCATGAGCTGCCACTCGCAGATCTGGACCAACAGCCCGCTTCTTGAGCCGCTGCGCAAGAGTTGGGAGACGGGCCAGCCCATCGAGTGGACGCGCGTGAACAAGGTCCCTGAGTTCGTGTACTTCAACCACTCGATCCACATCGAGCGCGGCGTCAACTGCAACACATGCCATGGGCCTGTGCAGAAGATGCCCATCACGTACAAAGGGCGCCCGTTCCAGATGGTGTGGTGTCTGCAGTGCCACCGCAACCCCGAGAAGTTCTTGAATGCAGATCCGGACGATCCCAAGTTGAGCCCGCGCCAGCAGGTGTTCAACCTGTACTGGAAGCAGCAGGCCGGCGATGAGCTTTCCCCCGCGGAGAGTGCCCTGATCGAGGGGGGGGACATGTCCGCGAACGGCGACCCAGAAAAGGGTGAGAAGTTGGTGAAGAAACTCAAGATCAACGTACAGCAACTTGAGGACTGCGGGGTCTGCCACCGTTAGGAACGAACTGGATGGATAGCGAGAACACCCCACGCCTCGATCTGGCCGCGATTCGGAAACGCCTGCAAGGCAAGTCCGGAAAGCGCTACTGGCGCAGCCTTGAAGAGGTTGCGGACACCCCCGACTTCCAGGCGTTCCTCGAAGACGAGTTTCCGGGGCGTTCGACGCTGCTGAGCCTCGACCGGCGCGACTTCCTCAAGCTTATGGGCGCTTCGATGGCGCTCGCCGGCCTGGCGGGTTGCCGCCGCCTTCCCAAAGAGACGATCGTGCCCTACGTGACGATGCCCGAGGAGATCGTTCCGGGCAAACCTCTGTCGTACGCGTCCACGATGCAGCTCGGCGGTGTCGGCGTCGGCGTGCTCGTCGAGTCGCACGAGGGACGCCCCACGAAGATCGAGGGCAACCCGAGCCACCCCGCGAGCCTCGGCTCGTCGGACATCTTCATGCAGGCCGAAATCCTGAACTTCTACGACCCCGATCGGGCTCGGATGGTGACCCAAGACGGGCAGCCCTCGACGTACGCGGCGTTCCTCAAGGCAATGCGCGCCGCGCTCGACGCGCAGGTGGCCAGCGGTGGGGCCGGGTTGGCGCTGCTGACCGAGTACGTGACCTCGCCGACGCTCACCGGGCAGATTGAGA
>CAYJMZ010000164.1:5226-6801 GCA_964370995.1 uncultured Fimbriimonadaceae bacterium
ACGACCGTCGAGTACCTCGAGCCGATCCACTCGCACCCGATGAACGTGGGCGAGTCCCTGCGCGACCTCGTGGCCGCGATGGACGCCGGCCGGGTGGACACGCTTCTCGTGCTGGGTGGCAACCCCGCGTACACCGCCCCGGTGGACGTTCCGTTCGCGAGCGCCGCACCGAAAGTCAAGCATTCGGCGTACGTGTCGCTCTCGGTAAACGAAACGTCTTCGGTCGTCGGATGGCATGTCCCCGAAGCGCACTTCCTCGAGGCCTGGGGCGACGCCCGCGCGTTCGACGGAACCGCGTCCCTGGTCCAGCCGCTGATCGAGCCGCTTTTCGATGGCAAGTCCCACCTCGAGGTGGTGTCCGCCCTGATCGGCGTCCCGGTGTCGGGATACGATTTGGTCCGTGCGCGCTGGAAGCCGGTTCTGGGTGGCGAGAAGGGCTGGCGGCGCGCGCTCCACGAGGGCGTGGTGCCGAACACCCGCTCTTCCCCCAAGGCCCCCACGCTGCGGCCCGAAGTCGCCACGCTTCCCATGAGCGCGCCCGTCGCGGGGGGCATGGAGATCGTTCTCCGCCCGGACCCGACCCTTTACGACGGGCGATTCGCCAACAACGGGTGGCTGCAAGAACTGCCGAAGCCGTTCTCGAAGGTCACGTGGGAGAACGCCGCATACATGAGCGTGCGCACCGCCGAGAGGCTGGGCGTCACCCAAGAGGACTACGTCGAGATCTCGCACGGGGGTCGCTCGGTCAAGGCGCCCGTGTGGCCCGCCCCCGGCCACCCCGACGACTCAATCACCCTGCACCTGGGCTACGGGCGCACCGAAGCCGGGCAGGTCGGCACGCAGAAGGACGGCTTCGATGCGTCGCCGCTGCGCACCTCGACGGCCCCGTGGGGCTTCTCGGGGGCGAAGGTCGTCAAGGTCCCGGGACGCGCGCGCATCGCCACCACGCAGCACCACCACGCGATGGAGGGACGCGACGTGGTCCGTGTGGGCACCCTCGCGGACATGAGCACGAACCCGTCGCTGGGCCCGGTGACCGACGTCGAGCCGCTGAACGACGACTCGCTCTACGTCGAGGAGGCGTTCGACTACTCGACCGGCAACCAGTGGGCAATGACGATCGATCTGGCCCTGTGCACCGGCTGCAACGCGTGCGTGATCGCGTGCCAGGCGGAGAACAACATCCCGGTCGTGGGCAAAGAGCAGGTCATTCGCGGCCGAATCATGCAGTGGATCCGCATCGACGGCTATTACTCCAACGAGCTTGAGAATCCCGAAGTGCACTTCCAGCCGCTCACCTGCATGCAGTGCGAGCAGGCGCCGTGCGAGCCGGTGTGTCCCGTCGGCGCGACCGTGCACAGCCACGAAGGCCTGAACCAGATGGTGTACAACCGCTGCGTCGGCACCCGCTACTGCTCCAACAACTGTCCTTACAAGGTGCGCCGGTTCAACTTCCTGAACTTTACGGACAACCAGCTGCAGTTCAAGCAGGAGGATCGGATCCCCTTGCTGCGAATGCTCAACAACCCGAATGTGACCGTGAGGGGCCGCGGTGTGATGGAGAAGTGCACGTAC
>CAYJMZ010000165.1:0-6738 GCA_964370995.1 uncultured Fimbriimonadaceae bacterium
GGATCGAGCTGTGGAAAGCGAACGGAAGCGCGGAAGGATGAACCGACCGTGCAGTTTTTGGAGAACCTGTTTGGACCGACCTCGCGCAATCTGGGCCGCGCGATGGATCAGGCGTCGCGCCGCCACGGCTTGTTGAGCGAGAATCTCGCAAACGTGAACACGCCGGGCTACAAGCGGCGCGACCTCGACTTCGGCATCGCCCTCGAGGACGCCCTCTCGCGCTCGACCCTGAACGGCGGCGCGGGCCAGCCGTCGCGCGACGCTTCCAGCATTCGCCAGGACGGCAGCAGCGTGGACCTCGAGAGGGAAGTCATGGCCATGGCCGAGACCGAGCTGCGCTACCAGATGCTGACGGACATGACCGCGAACTACTTCCGCGACATCAAGAACGTGATCAAGGAGGGCCGCTAATCGGCGGCTAGGAGCACGAAATGAACTCCCTTTCCCATGCAATGCGGGTCAGCGCGAGCGGCATGCACGCCGAGCGCTTCCGCATGGACATCATCTCGTCGAACATCGCCAACGCGAACACGGTCGGCTCCAAGGGCCAACCCGGCTACGCGCGCCGCATCGTGGACCTGGCCGGCAGCGCCGACGGCGTGCGGGTGACCGCCGTTCGAGCGGACACCTCCGCCCCCCGGGTGGAGCACGAGCCCAACAGCCCCTACGCAAACGCCGACGGCGAGGTGTACTACAGCAACGTGGACCCCATCAAGGAGATGGTGAACATGCTCAGCGCCGGGCGCGCCTACGAGGCCAACATCGCCGCGTTCAACTCGACCAAGAGCATGATCCGCAGCGCAATGCAAATCGGCAAGATCTAACACGCTCACCTAAACGAAAGCAATGAGAATCAACCCCAGCACCGACCTTGTGAAACTCGCGGACCCCAAAGCGGCCGTGAGCGCATCGGTGCCCCAGGGCGACGGCGACTTTGCGAACACGTTGATGGACGTTTTGAAGGAGGTCAACTCTGCGCAATCCGAAGCGGATGCGAAGAGAACCGCCTTTATGACGAATCGACAACCGGTGGAAATTCACGACTTGATGATCACCATGGAACGCGCAAGCACCGCCCTTCAGCTCACACTGCAGGTTCGCAACAAACTGCTCGAGGCGTACCAAGAGATCAACCGTATGCCGGTGTAATCAAGGCGTTGACTCCACCGTGTTCGTGAACGAACATGGGTGGCTTCTTCTTAAACTTTCGAACTTGGTGGGAAACGGCGGACCGCACACAGCGGGCCGTCACGCTCTTTGGCGGGGCGTTCCTTGTGCTGCTTCTCGGCGGCACGTTCTACTTCGCCTCAAAGCCTCGCTTCGAAATGGTTGCCGGCGGAATGTCGGCCGCGGAGCAGGCGGCCGCGACAACAGAACTGCAGCAGATGGGGATGGAGACCCAGACCGGGATGGACGGCTCGCTGCTCGTGCCCTCCAACAAGCTCGCGGAAGCGACCCAGCGACTGGCCGCAACAGGCAAACTCCCCGCTGCGGGCCATCTCGGAATCGACAGCCTCGACAAGATGGGGGCGCTCACGTCCCCCCGCGTCGAAAAGGAGCGGCTCAAGGCCGTGCTCGAAGGCCAAGTCGCCTCCGCGCTTGAGAAGATCGACGGCGTGGCGGGCGCCGAGGTCGCCTTGACCTTGGGCGACGACTCGCCGTTCGCGGCGGACCGCCAGCCGGCGACCGCGAGCGTGACGCTGGTGGAGCAGGGCGGCGGCGTCGGGTTCGACCAGGCCAAGTCCATGGCGAGGATCGTGGCCAACTCCGTTCCGGGGCTGGACACAAAGAACGTGTCGATCATCAACCAGAGCGGACAGGCGCTTTGGGACGGTTCCGAACAGTCGGGCACGGGCGGCAGGGCGGCCCAAAAGATCGATGCCGAGATCGCCGAGTCCCGCCGCCGCGAGCGCGAACTGCAATCGATGCTCGACTCTGCGTTCGGGCCCGGCAACACCGTCGCCAAGGTCACTCTCGAGCTCGACTTCGACAAGAACGACGTCACGAAGAGCGAGGTCCTCCCCACCGACACGCTCCTCTCGGACGAGTCGTTCAAGGAGACGATGAAAGGTGGTGGCACAGCCGTCGGCGCGGGCGCTCCTGCGGGTGCGGACGGTGCCCTGGGTTCGCCGGCCGCTGCCGGGCCGATCGGCAGCGCCGCGGGGCAATCCTACGAGGGCAAGAAGGAAGGCAAGAAGTGGGGGCAGACGCAGACCGACACCCGCACGGAGAAGTCTGCTGGCAACCTGCTGGGCATGGGCCTCACCGTGTTGGTCGATCAAGAGAAAGTCAAGGACACCGCTGCCATCGAAAACGTGTTGAAAGGCTACCTCGGGTCGCGAGACGGCACCCCGGGATTCACCCGGACCGTGCAGGCCGTGGCCAAGTTCGACCGCACGGCCGCGGCGGCAGCCGTGAAGTCCGCAGCGGCATCGGCGAGCGGGGCGAAGATGCAGCAGTATTTCTCACTGCTGCCGATCGTCGGCCTCGTGTTGATGTCCTTCATCGTGATCAAGGCGATCGGCAAGACCGCCAAGTCGGGCAATGTGCTCATCGGGGCCCTTCCCGGAGGCGGCACGATGGCCCTGAACGCTTCGGGCGGGTCGCACCGCGCAACACAAGAAGCGGGCAGCGACGGTCGCCCGGCCCTCACCTACACAACCACGGCAGAGGAAGCCGCCGAAATCGAGAAGATCTCGACGAAGATCAACCGCCCCCTCGAGGCCATCAAGAAGATGACCGATGAGCGCCCCGAGGTCGTGGCGATGCTGATCAAGGGTTGGTTGTTGGAGGAGCGCATTTGAGAAAAGGGACAACGGAACTGGGCTTCAAGCAAAAGGCCGCAGTCATTCTCATGCTCCTCGGCCCCGACCTCTCGGGCAAGGTGCTCCGACACTTCGAGGACGAACACATCGAGGCCCTTTCCCTCGAAGTCGCGCGGCTCGACAAGATCTCCCCGGCACAGCGCGAAATGGTCATCGAGGAGTTCCACGAAGTCGCCGTTGCCCAGGATTACATCGCCGAGGGAGGCGTGGAGCACGCCAAGCGGGTCCTCGAATCCGCATTCGGGGCTGACCGGGCGGGCGCGATCGTCGGCCGGATCGTCGAGGCGATGCAGGTGGTGCCCTTCGATTTCCTTCGCAAGGCCGACCCCCAGCAGGTGCTGACGTTCATCCAGGACGAGCATCCCCAGACGATCGCCCTGATCCTCGCGTACATGCCGCTGAACAACGCCGCGATGATCCTCGGCAAGCTGCCCACGGAGTTGCGCGCCGACGTGGCCGCACGGATCGCGATGATGGACCAGACCCCTCCCGAGGTGATCGCCAAGGTCGAGGAAGTCCTCGAGCGCAAGGTTTCGAGCTTGATCGGCCAGGAGATGAGCCAAGCGGGCGGCCCAAAGGCCCTCGTGGACCTGCTCAACCGCGTGGACCGAGCCACCGAGCGGCTGATCATGGACTCCCTTACGGAGAAGAGCCCCGAACTCGCCGAAACGGTCAAGAACATGATGTTCGTGTTCGAGGACATCATCCAACTCGACGATCGCGCGGTGCAGCAGATCATGCGCGAGGTGGACATGAAGGAGTTGGCCACCGCGCTCAAGGGCACTGCGCCCGAAGTGCAGGCGAAGATCTTTGCGAACATGTCCGAGCGCGCTACGGCGATGCTCAAGGAGGACATGGAGTTCATGGGCCCCGTGCGGCTCAAGGTCGTCGAAGAGGCGCAGCAGAAGGTCGTGGCGGTCATCCGACGCCTCGAAGAAGCTGGCGAACTAACGATCGGCCGCGGTGGCGAAGAGGACATCCTTGTCTAAGCCGAAAACGATCCTCGCGGCCGGCGCGGGTAGGGCACTCCGCGCTTTTGGAGACATGCTCGGGCAGGCTGAGCACGTCGCGTTCGCCTCGCCCGTCAAGCGGAGTGGGCCGATGGGCCGCGCATACGAGCAGGCCAAGGCGACGGGCTATCAGGAAGGTTACGAGAAGGGCCACACCGAGGGGATCGCGGCCGGACATGCCGCCTCCTACAACGCGGCATCGGCGCAGCGGCAACTGGATTTGGAGGCCTTCGCAGGCGCGCTGGGAACGCTGCGCGGCGAAGCGGTGCTCTCGATCGACGCGTGGTACGTGCAGGCCGAGCAGCACATGGCCGAACTGGCGACGGTCATCGCGGGACGCGTGATCACCCAGGAACTCTCCACGGAGCCGGCGATCATCCTGTCGATGGTGCGCGAGGCGATCGCGGAGGTCACCCACGCGTCTACTGCGCGCATCCGCGTGAACGTGCGCGACCTCCCTCTCCTGCGCGAGCATCGCGATCAGATTGCCGCACTGGCCCCATCGCTCAAGGACCTCGAGATCGTCGTGGACGACGAAATCGCCGGCGGTTGCGTGATCGACACCGACGGGGGCATGATCGAGGCGACCATCGAGAGCAAACTGCGGGAGGCCATCGAGGTGCTAAAGGCATGACCCCTCCTTCGCCGACCTTCGCCCAAGCGCGGGCCCGCCTCGCAGCCGCGCCGCTGCTGCGCATTTCGGGCCGCGTGGCGCAAGTCGTGGGCCTGGTGATCGAGGCCCATGGCCCCAACGCGCGTGTCGGGGACCTGTGCCTGATCGAAGTCGGGCCCGACGAGCCGATCCAATGCGAGGTCGTGGGGTTCCGCGGCGACCGCGTGCTGCTTATGCCCCTCGGGGAGCTCCAGGGAGTGCGCGCGGGGTGCCTCGTGCGCGGCACGGGCCATTGCCTGCGCGTGCCGACCGGCCCCACGCTTCTCGGGCGCACGCTGGACGGCCTCGGTCGCCCGATGGATGGCCTCGGCACGCTCGCCGGCGCCCCGACGTACCCCATCCTCAGCACGCCCCCCAATGCGCTCAAGCGGCGCCTGATCCACCGTGCCTTGGCCACAGGCGTCCGGGCCGTGGACGGGATGCTCACCATCGGCGAGGGCCAGCGCATGGGCATCTTCTCGGGCTCGGGCGTGGGCAAGAGCACGCTGCTGGGCATGATCGCCCGTAATTGCAAGGCCGACGTGAACGTGATCGCCCTCGTTGGCGAGCGTGGCCGCGAACTGCGCGAGTTCATCGAGAACGACCTGGGGGTCGAGGGGCTGAAGCGCAGCGTGCTCGTATGCGCAACCTCCGAGCAGCCCGCGCTCGTACGCATCAAGGCCGCCATGACGGCGACCGCCATCGCCGAGTCCTTCCGCGACGAGGGCAAGAGCGTGCTGCTGATGATGGACTCCGTGACGCGCTTCGCAATGGCGCAGCGCGAGGTGGGCCTTGCCATCGGCGAGCCCCCGAGCACCAAGGGTTACACGCCGAGCGTCTTCGCGATGCTGCCCCGGCTCATGGAGCGCGCGGGAACCGGCGAACGCGGCGCGATCACCGCACTCTACACGGTGCTCGTCGAAGGCGACGACACCAACGAACCCATCGCCGACGCCGCGCGCGCCATCCTCGACGGGCACATCGTGCTCAGCCGCAAACTCACCAACCGGGGCCACTACCCGCCGATCGACGTGCTTGAGAGCCTGAGCCGCGTGATGCCCATGGTGTGCTCCGACCAGCAGATCCAGCACACGCGGACCGTTCGGGAGTGGATCGCGGCGCGCAACGACATCGACGACCTCGTCAGCATCGGCGCCTACAAGACGGGCTCCAACCCGCTCGCCGACAAGGCCCTGGAACGATGGCCCGCCATCAACGGATTCCTGCGCCAGGACAAGGGCGAGGGCACTTCCCTCCCCGACACGCTTTCCCAACTCGGAGAACTGATCAATGCATAAGTTTGTGTTTCGCCTGCAGAAGGTGCTCGAATACCGCGAAATGACCGAGGAGTGGGCCAAAGAGGCCTACCTCCAGGCCCAGCGCGCCCGACTGGAGGGAGACGCCGTGCTCGCTGCAATCGGCGAGCACCGGTTGTCCCAACTCTCCCTTCCCGTGCTGGGCCTCCAAGAGCGACTCGCACTGGACGCGATGCTCTCGCGGCTAGACGCCGAGGAGGAAGTCCAGCGCAGCGTGCTGGCCGAGCTTCTCGCCGAGGAGGCCCACACCCTGGAGGATTGGATCGAGCGCAAGCGCGAACGCGAGGTGCTCGTCAAGCTTCGGGCCCGGGAGCACGAGACTTGGCTCCTGGACTCGTCGCGCAAAGAGCAGTCCTCGCTCGACGAGTGGGCGGTGCTCAGGAGGGCGGCATGACCATTCAGCCACGCGGCCCGGAAGGCGTGCAGGCACGGATGGCCGAACTGCAGAGCCGCCTCGACGAGGTTCTCGGGAGCCAGTTCGAGCAGACCATGACGCAGGTGACGACCCTCAAGGGCACCGTCGGGAAGGCCGGAGGCTACGGTCCGTTCAACCCCCTGGGCGAGGGAACCACACTCACCGGGCCCCAAGCCGATCCCGCCCTTCGCGCCAAGATACGCGACGCAGCCATGCAGGCCGGAGTCGATCCGGAACTGTTCGATGCCCTGGTGGAGGCCGAGAGCGGATACAACCCCACCGCGCGCTCCTCCGCCGGAGCGTTGGGCCTCACGCAACTGATGCCCGGCACGGCCAAAGGGCTCGGCGTCGATCCCCTCAACCCCGATCAGAATCTCCTGGGCGGCGCCCGCTACCTGTCGCAGATGATCCGCCGCTTCGGCGACGCCCGCACGGCTCTCGCGGCGTACAACGCGGGTCCGGGAGCGGTCGAACGGGCAGGAGGCACCGTTCCGGGCTACGCTGAGACACAGGCGTACGT
>CAYJMZ010000166.1:0-5656 GCA_964370995.1 uncultured Fimbriimonadaceae bacterium
ATGTCCGCGCCGAATCGGGTCCACTCCTCCTTGAATTGGTCGAGGGCATCGGTGTTCAGGGCGACATGGATGGCGCGGCAGTCCTTGGCCATCGAGCGCGCGTAGGCGATCGCCTGCAGGACCCCCCGGTGCAGGCGGGGCACCAGCAGGAGCACCGTGGTATCCACCGGATTCAGGGTGTCGGTGGGCGCCAGACTGAGTTGGCCCGAAAGGTAGTTGTAGTGCTGCTTGATGCCCCAGAAAACGCCCATCATCACCGCGAGTGCGATCAGGAGGATGTACGCGCCGTCCGCGAAGCGGGTGACCATCAGGATGCCGGTGACGATCGCGGTGGTCACGGCACCGAGGGCGCTCACCCACGTTTTCCAACTCACCTGACGCGCGCGCACCCACTTCGCGACCATTCCTGTCTGACTCATGGTGAACGACAAGAACACGCCCGCCGCATACAACGGGATCAGGGAGTGCGTGTTCGCGTTGAACACAAGGATCAGTGCGACTGAGAGCACGGCGAGAAGCACGATGCCGTTCTGGAACACCAGGCGGTCGCCCACGGATGCGAGTTGTCGCGGCAGATAGCCGTCGCGCGCGATGAACTGACTCAAACGGGGGAAGTCCGCAAACCCGGTGTTGGCGGCTAGAAACAGGATCAACGCGGTGACCGTCAGGATCGCATAGTAGCCGGGGCCTTCGCCCCAGACGTGCTCTGCGATCTGCGCGACGACGGTCTTGTACCCCGGCTCGCTGAACTCCATGGGCACGACGCCGAAGTGCTGCGCGCTCCAACTGATGCCGAGGACCAGCAGGGTCAACAGCGACGCCATCATCACCAGCGTCATCGCGGCGTTCTTCGCCTCAGGTGGCTTGAAGGCCTGGACGCCGTCGGCGATGGCCTCGGTGCCGGTAAGCGCGGTGCACCCCGCGGAAAACGCGCGGATGATCAGCACAAAGCCGAGGGTCAAGGTGGGCTCGTGACCGGTTGGCAACCGATGCGGCAAGGGCACCTGCCCTCCGCCCGTGCCCTGCCAGAAGCCCCAACCCACCAGCGCTAGCACCAGGGCCACGAACCCGTAGGTCGGAACAGCGAACACAATGCCGCTCTCTTTTGCGCCGCGAAGGTTCAGCACCATCAGCACGAGCACGCCCAAGCTCGCGATCGCCGCACCGTAGTGCTGCACTTCGGGCACCATGGACACGATGGCGGCCGCGCCGGCTGACACCGAAACCGCGACGGTCAGCACGTACCCGATGAGAAGCGCGGCGCCGGCGGTGAGCCCAAACCACGGCCCGAGGTTCTCGCTCGACACGCGGTAGGAGCCTCCCCCCTGGGGGTAGGCGTTGATCGTCTGGAAGTAGCTGAACACCACGATCCACAGCAGCGCGAGCAGCGCAAGCGAGATCGGGACCAGCAGGAGGAGCGACGGTGGGCGTGGCACGGAGACCGAAGCGGCCAGCATGAGCACCAGCAGGATCTCCTCGCTGGCGTACGCGACCGACGAGAGGGCGTCCGATGCGAACACGGGAAGGCCGAATATCTTGGGAAGCCGCTCGTGGTGCGCGTGCTTCGTCGCGATGGGTTTGCCCACCAGCCATCGCTTGATCCTGCTCCAACTGCTCATGTAGCCCGTCTAGTTTGGCACCAAACCAGGCAGACTACACGCGATCGCGCACGCGCCGGTCGAGGATGGCGTAGTCGAGGCTCATCTCGATGTAGGCGCGCGCGCGTCCGCGCCAACCCATGAGCTTGCGCGGGTTCAGGCAGCACATGCGCACCGCGGCCTCGGCGCCGAAGTCCTCCGCGAGGTTGCGGAAGGCGTCCAGCAGGGTGATCGCACTGCCCGCCAGGGCCCCGTTGCGCGCGAGGCGGACCTCGCCCTGCCCCGTGACGCACGGGTGCCCCCACATGTCGAGGTGGGTTCCCGGGGGCAGACCGGTGGCCATCGTGCTGTCCGACACCGCCACGACCTCCTCTTCGCCCCGAGTGCGCATCAGCAGGGAGGCGGCCTCCTTGCCCACGTGCAGCCGATCGTAGATCAGTTCCGTCGCCATGTGCGGATTCCCCAGGACGTACCCGACGGCGCCGGCCTCGCGATGGTGGAACGGGCGCATCGCGTTGAACGTGTGCGTCGCGTGCGTTGCTCCGAACTCGTAGCCCTGGCGCGCCTGGTCGAACGTGGCTGCGGTGTGGCCTATCCCCACCCGGATCCCCTTGTTGGCCAGCCTGAGAATGAGGTCGAGCGCGCCGGGGATCTCGGGTGCGAGAGTCACGACCTTCAGGCGCGGATTGTCGAGCACGGCGTCCCACTCCGATGCGGCCATCGGCGCAGCCTCGATCGCCTCGATCGGTTGCGCGCCGGGGTACTCCGGGCTGATGAAGGGCCCTTCGAGGTGGAACCCGCCGATCATGGGGTGATCGGGAAGGCGCCCCACCGCGTCGAGAACCGCCTTGCTCGACGCCGTGACGGTGGTTGGGAGGAACGCCTCGTACCCGACTTCCTCCAGCTTCGAGCACAGCGACAACATCTCCCCGGTGCTTGCCGACATGAAGTCGATGCCGAAGGCGCCGTGGCAGTGCATGTCCACAAACCCCGGAAGCAGGAGCAGTTCGGGTGCCCGGTTCACCCGCTCGACGGTCGGTTCCGGCTCGGACCAATCGACCTCGTAGGTGCCAAACCCGCTTGGGCCAAGAAAGTCGGCGACGTATTTCATAGCTTCTTTGTGTACCCCCCGGCGACGCGGAGGATCCTCCCATCGAGTTCGAGCATCGTCATTTCCGCAAGCACCACCGATGCGTCCAAACCCGTGCGGTCCACGATAGATTCGGTGGATCGAGGCTCGCTCCCCAGTGTTTCCAATATTCTCGTTTGCTCTGGCGTGGTCACAGCCACGGGTTCCTGCGGGGGGACACTGGACAGGCCGAGGGCGTCGAGCACCACTTCGGGATGGTCGGCGAGCGCCGCGCCGTCGCGCACCAGGGCGTGCGAGCCCCGGAAGTTGAGGTTGTCGACATTTGCGGGGACCACGAACACATCTCGTCCGAGATCGTTGGCCGCGTGGGCCGTCGAAAGGGCCCCAGACCGCTCAGGGGCCTCGATGACCACCAGCACGCGGCTCAGTGAGGCGATGATCTGGTTCCGCATGAGGAAGCGGTACGGACCCGGCATGACCCCCGCCGCAAACTGGCTCACGAGACACCCCTGCACGCGGATCTGCTGGAACAGCCCCCGGTGCATCGCCGGGTACACGCGATCGATGCCGCTGGCCAACACCGCCACCGTGGGGCCGCCCCCCGCGAGGGCCCCTTTGTGCGCCGCTGCGTCGATCCCGAGCGCGCCGCCGCTCACCACGGTCGCCCCCGCACGCGCGAACGCCTCGGCGAACTTGTGGGCGACCGCCCGGCCGTAGGTGCTGGCGCCGCGGGTGCCCACGACGCCGATCGTGGGGGCGTTCAGGCACGAGGTGTCGCCCCATGTGAACAGCGCCCCCGGCGCGAGGGGTAGTTCCGAGAGCACGGCGGGGTGCTCCGATGGTTCCCAGAGGCACGCCCCGCCCTTGAGGGCAAGCTGAAGAGCCTCCAAATCGGCCTTGCGCGCCCGTTCACGCTCCGCGGCCGAGAGCAGGGGGTGCGACATCACCCGCTCGGATGCATCCGAAAAAGGGCCGAGTGCTTGGTAGAGCGCTCGACCCTTGGTGGCGTGGACCTCGGCTGCCAGCAGTCTCTGCCAGAAAACGGGATCCATCGCCCAGTGGCGCAGGGGTTTATCGGCCGATGCCGCCTCCCCCACCCTTGGGTCCGCCACCGGTGCCGGTGCCGGGTTTGGGCGTTGAACTCGTCGGCCGCACGAGCGGTTTGAGCGTGTTGTCGATCGTCAGCGAGTAAGAGCGGTGCGTTTCGTTGCCGAGCCAGTCCGAAACGGTGACCGTGATCTTCTTGCGCCCGTTGTTGAGGGGCTTGTTCTTGCCGAGCGCGGAGATGCGGCACAGGGCGATTCCGTCGCGCCCGAACTCGTGGTCGAGCTCGGTGCCGTCCACATCGATCTTGAGGCTCGCCGTGTTGACGCCCGACGCCTGATCATCGATCTTGAAGATCAACTCGAAGGACGGCAGGCTGGAGATTTGGTCGCCCATGTACGGCCAAAGCATTGTGACTTCCGGGGAGGTGAGGTCCACGCCGTTCTTGCTGTCGAAGGCCAGCAGGCTGCCGTCCTCGACGAGCACGAGCAGGGTCGTACCGGCGAGAACCGCGGGCCCCGAAGCCGCTATGGCAAGCACCGGCGTGTCGTTGGTTTTGGTCTGTCCCCCGCCGCCCAGCGCGCCGCCGCCATATGCGCCGCCGCCGCCGCCCAATGCGCCGCCGCCGCGGCTACCGCCTCCGGGACCGCCACCGGCACCGCCTGCGCGGGGACCGCCTCCCTCGCCGCCTTGGCCGGAGGCGGTCGTCCCGGACTTGCCGGAAGCCGAGAACGTCGGCCGCACCAGGTAACTCCACACGACCGTGCCGGTCTTGGGGTTGATGAGGTTGATCGCGCCATTGGTGGTTGGCGCCACGAACATCGAGCCGATGCCGGACGGGCGCACGGAGGGAAGCGAACCCAGTTCGATAGGCGCAAACAATTGTCGGCTGAGGTTGAGGTCGAATCCAAGGGCCTTGCCCTCGCGGGTGACCACGACCACGCCTTCGGCGGACACGGCCGGGGCGAACCCCAGTTGCTCGCGTGTGTCGAGCTGGCCGCGTCCCGCCCCGGTGACCGCGCTGAGTGCGGCGATGAACGGCCCGCTGTTTACGTAAACGGAGTCGCCAAACACGATCGGCATCGTGTCGGGGCCGATCTGCGAGAAGCGTGCGCGCCACAAGGTGTTTTGCGTCACGACGTCGATCGCGCGGAGTTCGCCCGTGCTGGTGAACATCAGCACGTTGCCGCCGTGAGACCCGAGGTTGCGGTTGAGCCCGTCGAACACCTTGTACGGGGCGCTCCAGGCAGGAGTGCCGTCGGAGGCTCGAATGGCGACCAGAGAGTTGTCGGCCAGCGCCACCACGACGTTGTTCTCGACGACTACGGGCTGGCCGATCACGGGTACGGGGAGCACGTACTGCCACTTCGAGGCGCCGGTTTCCGCGTCGATGCCGAACACCGAGCGGTTGTCCGCGGCGGCGATGATGGTGTTGCCAACCTTGAGCACGCCCGCCCGGAAGTAGCCCTCGATGGGCTCACCGACGGGGAAGCGCCACTTCTGGTTGCCGGAATCCTTGTCGAGCGCGTAGGCGCGCTGCCCGACTGCTGTGAATACGGTGTTGCCATCCACCACGGGCGACCCTAGCGGAGCGATCGGGGTGGGTTGCGTCCACCGCCATGCGACGGGCGCGGGTCCATCGAATTGGGCCGACGCGACTGCCGCCAGAGTGAGAAGCGCTGTTCCGAGCGCGAGTGTTCGCTTGATCTGCATCTGAGAACGTTCCTCCGTTAGAGCCCCAGAAACGGGATGCCCCCTCTGCATTTTAGCGAGGGCGCACGCTCCGTGTCTACAAAGTGTGGTTTCTACTTTCTTTGACGCGCCGGGACGGCGAACGTCACGCCTCCGTGTGGTTTTTGGTTTTTTTTTTTTGGTTTGGTGGGGGGTTATAACGCACAGGTCCGGGTCTAGGCGGCGGGCAGCG
>CAYJMZ010000166.1:5666-6708 GCA_964370995.1 uncultured Fimbriimonadaceae bacterium
CCTCAGCGATCCTCGGCGGTCTCTGCGTGAGAACTCCCACCAACCACCAACCACCAACCACGAACCACAAACCACCAAACCACCAAACCACCAAACCATAATCCCCCCATGCGGCTGCCCATCCTGTGCTACCACAAGGTCGGTCCCGAGTCTGAGGAGGGGCGCCGGCTCAACGTGTCTCCCGAGCGGCTGCGCGATCACGTGCGGTATTTCAAGCGCCGCGGTCGCGCGTTTGTGACCGCAGGCTCGCTTGCGTCGTCGTGGCCGAGTCGGGGGGTGTGCCTGACGTTCGACGACGCGTATCTGTCCGCCGTGGTGCATGGCCTGCCCGTGCTGCGCGAGGAGGGTGTGGTGGCGACGCTCTACGCGGTGACCGCGCACGTGGGTGGCGCGTCGGGGTGGGATGGAGAGGCCGCGCGCCCGCTGGCTGACTGGCCGGCTCTGGTCGAGGCGGCCCAGGCGGGCTTCGAAATCGGCAACCACACCGCGCACCACCTCCGGATGAGCGAGGCGTCTGGCGAGGTTTGCGCCCAAGAACTCCAGGAAGCGTCTGAGGCGCTGGCGGCCCACGGCCTACAGGTGCGCAGTTTCTGCTACCCCTACGGCGCATGGACCGCCACCGCCCGCAACGCCGTGGCCGCGACCGGCTGCCCCGTGGCCCTATCCCTAGGCAAGCGCGTAGCGACCCGCTCCGACGACCGCCTCGCCCTCCCCCGCCTGGTGGTCTCCTACAGCGACGCCCTCCCCAAGCTCCTCTACAAGCTCTGGCTCCGCCCGCTATTGCCCATGTAGCACAGGCACCCTTGCCTGTGATTCTGCCCCCCCCCCGGAGTCCGCGACCGGGGGGCTCCGAACCACAAACCACAAACCAAGAAGGGGTATCCTTCCCCGTCGTCGGGCTCATAGCTCAGTTGGTTAGAGCGCGCCCCTGATAAGGGCGAGGTCGCTAGTTCGAATCTAGCTGGGCCCACCAGACTTCGTTCGGTCTCTTAGAGTGCGCGGACTCCCGGTCCGCGCTTTGCAGGGCGGCGGAGCCGCTTCG
>CAYJMZ010000167.1:0-1554 GCA_964370995.1 uncultured Fimbriimonadaceae bacterium
CGAAACGAAAGCCTCCACAGCGGGGCTGCGGAGGCATGGGTGAGCGCCGAGAGATTAGTGAATCACAACGCTAGGAGCCCGGAATTCCGGGTTCGGTGAGCAGGGCGGGGTCTAGCGCCTTCAGCAGCGTCTCTTCGTCGAGCAGGCCCTGCTCCCTGACCACTTGCGGGATGGTCTTCTTCTCGGCCAGCGCGGTCTTTACCACCCCGGCGGCGACCTTGTAGCCTACGAACGAGTTGAGCGCCGTGGCCAGCGACGGCGAGGTCTCCGCGTAGTGTCGGCAGCGCTCCGCATCGGCCTTGATGCCCTTCACGCAGTTCTCCGTGAACGTCCGCAGGGTGTTCGTGAGCACGTGCAGCGAGAACTGCGACGCGAATGCCATCCCGGGCATCATCACGTTGAGTTCGAGCTGGCCGGCCTGCACGCTGTAGTCGATCGTCTGGCACTGGCCAAGGACCTGGAACAGCACGATGTTGAGGTTCTCCGCCATCGAGGGGTTGACCTTGCCAGGCATGATGCTCGACCCGGGCTGCACCGCCGGGAGCACGATCTCGGCGAGGCCGGTAAGGGGCCCCGAGCACATCAGCCGCAGGTCGTTCGCAATGCGCGTGAGCTCAAGGCACAGGATGCGAAGCCCCGCGCCGAGGGCCGCCATGGGCAGGTTGCTCTGCATCGCCTCGCGCATGTCCGGGGCGGTGCGGAAGGTGAGCCCCGTCTGCGCGTTGAGGTGCGCCACGACCTTGGCGCGGTAGTCGGGGTGGGTGTTGAGTCCGGTGCCGGCGGCCGACCCCCCGATGCCAAGCTCCTCCAACTCGAACGCCGCGTGCTCCAGCCAGCGCCGCGACTTGCGAACAGCCGCCGCGTAGGCTGCAAACTCCTGGCCGAGGCGGATCGGCACGGCGTCCTGCAGGTGCGTGCGGCCGGACTTGAGCACCCCGTCGAACTCGACAGCCTTGGCCTCCAGCGCACCGGCGAGGTCGTCCACCGCGGCGAACAAGCCCTCGAGCATGGTGCGCGACATGATGCGCATCGCGCTGGGGAAGGTGTCGTTCGTCGATTGGCCGTAGTTGGTGTGGTCGTTGGGGCTCACGCGCGCGTAAGTGCCGCGCGTGCCGCCCAGAAGCTCCTCCGCGCGGTTCGCAAGCACCTCGTTGCAGTTCATATTGAAGCTGGTGCCGGCGCCCATGTGGAACACGTCCACCGGAAACTGATCGCGAAGACCACCCGCCAGAATCTCATCCGCGGCGCGCACGATGGCGTCGCCGATTTGCTTGTCGAGAAGCCCGAGTTCGGTGTTCGCCAACGCACACGCGCGCTTGAGGCCGATGAACGCCTCGATCATCGCCGGGTGCTCGGTGAGGCCGCTGATGGGGAACAGTTTTCGCGATCGTTCGGCTTGGCTACCCCAATACGCGCCCGCGGGAACGCGAACCTCGCCCAGAGAGTCCTTCTCGATTCGGAAGTCCATAGCTTACAGTTTACCGGGGGGGTTGTAACCCCGGATGACACGGGTGGGGACCGCGGCGGCGGCCCTGGGTGGCCCGGCGGGTGGTA
>CAYJMZ010000167.1:1564-6671 GCA_964370995.1 uncultured Fimbriimonadaceae bacterium
GATGGGCACAGATCCGGATCCCATCTGTGCCCATCCGTGTCATCCGTGGTTAGAATCCCCCAGGGCATTCCCCGCCATAATGCAAGCGTGTCGGAGTTCAAGGAACGCATCGACGAATTGGCCGAGCTCATGCGCGAGTTCCATCTTGCCGGGGCGGAGCTGGAGGGCGACGATTGGAAGATCGCCTTCCGACGCGGACCGTGTACCGAGGCGGGCGCGCCGGACGATCCTCACGCGAATCGCCCGTCGCTGGAAGGTCCGCCCGCGGTCGAGTCCCCCGCAGCTCCCGAGACACCTGCCGGCACCCCCATCAACAGCCCGATGAACGGCATCTTCTTCTGCACGCCGAGCCCCAACAGCCCGCCGTTCATCCGCGAGGGCGACACCGTGAGCGCCGGCCAGATCGTGGGCCTGATCGAGGCGATGAAGGTGTTCAACGAGATCACCGCGCCCCTGAGCGGCACCGTCGTGAAGATCCTGGTCGAGAGCGGCCAACTCGTCCAGCCGGGCGACGCGCTGATGTACGTGGAGTGAACATGATTCGCGTCGCGTCGGTTCAGTGCGCGGTGGCCTTCGATTCGCCCGGCGAAAACGCGTCGCGGGCGGTGGCGCGTCTCGATGCGCTCGCGATGCAGGGTGTGGACCTGGCGGTGTTTCCCGAGGCGTATCTCACCGGGTACTGCGTGGCCGACGCCGCGGCCGCCCGCGCGCTCGCCCTGCCCGTGGTCATGGACGGGGATCGGGTTGTCGAACTGCCTGAGTCCCTGGGCTCTGTGCGGGATGCGGCCCAACGCCTCTACATGCACGTGGTGATGGGCCTGGCGGCGCTCGACGGCGGCCAGGTGGTCAACCTCGCTGTGCTCATCGAGCCCGATGGGACCGTCCGCGGCTACCGCAAGACGCATTTGCCCGAGTTGGGCCTTGACAAGCATGTGGCGGCCGGCAGGGCATTGCCGGTTTTCGACACGGCGCTCGGGCGTATCGGGCTGCTGATCTGCTTCGACCTTCGCCCCCCCGAAGCGATGCGCGTGCTCGCCCTGCAAGGCGCCGACCTCGTGATCCTTCCCACGAACTGGCCGGTCGGCGCCGAGATCTCGGCGGAGATCCTCAGCGTGGCGCGTGCGGTGGAGAATCGCGTGGCGCTCGTGACGTGCAACCGCGTGGGGGAGGAGAACGGCTTTGAGTTCATCGGCCTGAGCAGCATCATCGATCCCCTGGGCAACGTGCTGGCACACGCCGGGGCGGACGAAGAGGTGCTCGTCGCAGATCTCGATCTGGCCGTGTCGCGCAACAAACGCGTTGCCACGATCCCCGGCAGCTACGAGTGGACCACTTTCGAATCCCGCCGCCCCGATTTGTATGGGCCGCTGGTGCGCGAGTAGTCCCCATGCCTCCGCATCCCCGATGTGGAGGCTCATCCCTAGTGCTTACTTGTGCCCTCCACAGCGGGGCTGCGGAGGCATGGAAACAGGCTACACGAACTATCCCTTCTTCCGGCTCATCGTCATCTTGATGGAGTCGATGGATAGCTGAGGCTGCGCTGGGGGGTTCTTGACGGTGCCCTCGAGCTTGTTGAACTTGGAGCTGGCCGTGTCCACCCAGGCGCGCGTGTCGACGGTCATCGGCGCGCCGCCCTCGGCGTTCTTCACTTCGGCCTTGGACACCAGAATCGCGACGCCGTCGGTGATGCTCTCAAGGGTCACCGTGCCCTTGGTGCCGGTCGCGACATCTTCGAACGGAATCGCCACGCCGACCTTCATCGCAGCGTCCGACATCACCCCGGCAAAGCGGGCGAAGTTGAGGAACATGCCCATCCGGCCTTGGCCACCCCCGCCGGCCGGAGTGCCCGCAGCCGGAGGAATGGGTGCGCCGCGCTTGTTCAAGCGGCTCATCGTGGGGGGCCGGGCCGGTTCGTCCCTCTCGCGGCCCATCGCGTTGACCTTCAAGGACTCGATGGTCGTCTCGATGTCCGCATCGCCGTTGTCATAGACCTTCTTGACCGCCTGAGTCATGGTCATGGCCAAGTCGATTGGGCCTAGGCTCGACTCAAGGCTCGCGCTCATGTTGTACGTGTCGGCCTCCCCGACCGTGTACCTGCGCTCGAACTTGAAGCCGTCCTGCGCCGCAAACGCACAGGCAACCACCGCGCCCAAAATCAAAACAGATTTCGCTCTCATGCAACACCCTACGGGCCAGGGCACACCTCGGTTCCTCTGTATAGAGTGTTCAGTGTTGAGTGTTGAGTGTTCAGTGTGAGGAACGCCAACGTCCGGCTCAACACTTAACACTGAGCACTCAACACTCAATCCTCAATCCTCTCATACCGCGTGTTCCGGCGGCGGGGCTCGTAGCCGGCGCCTCGGATCAGGCGCTCGAACTCGCCGGCGTCGACGATGAACTTGTTGCCGGACGCGGACACCACGTTCTCTTCGATCATCACCGACCCGAAGTCGTTGGCGCCGTAGCTCAAGGCAAGTTGGGCGATCTTGGGCCCCTGGGTCAGGATCGACACCTGGAAGTTGTCGATATTGTCCAGAAACAGCCGTGAAACCGCAACCGTGCGCAGGTAGTCGAAGCTGGAGGCCTTCTGCGGAATCGGCAACTTCGTGTCCTCGGGCTGGAAGGTCCACGAGATGAACGCGCGGAAGGGCTCGCACTCGTCCTGCAGGTCGCGGATGCGCCCGAGGTGCTCAACGCGGTCCTCCAGGGTCTCCACGTGGCCGAACATCATGCTCGCCGTCGAGCGGATGCCCAGGGCCGCTGCGGCGCGCATGCACTCGAGCCACTCGTCGGTCGTGTCCTTGTACGGCGCGATGATCTTGCGCACGCGGTCCACCAGAATCTCGCCTCCCGCACCCGGGATCGAGTGCAGGCCCGCCGCCCTGAGCCGCGCCAGGCACTCCGCAAGGCGCAGCTTGGAGATGTGCGCGATGTAGATGATCTCCGCTGGGCTGAGCGCGTGCAGGATGACCTCGGGATACGCGTCTTTGATCTTGGCGAAGATCTGCTCGTAGTAGTCGATCTTGAGCTTGGGGTTCAACCCGCCTTGGAACAGGATCTCGACGCCGCCCTTCTCGACGGTGTCGCGGACCTTGTCGAGAATCGCCTCGTCGGAGTGCAAATACCCCTCCGCGTCGCCGGGCACGCGGTAGAACGCGCAGAAATTGCAACGGACCCAACACACGTTGGTGTAGTTGAGGATCCGCCCGATCACGTACGTCACGACGTTCGAAGGCACGCGCCGCCGCCGCTGAAAGTCCGCCAAAGCGGCCAGTTCGCCCAGGTTGGGGTGGTGGTAGAGCGCGAGCGCGTCGTCGGCGGTGAGCCGCTCGCCCGCAAACACCTTGTCGGCGATCAAGTCGATCTTTGAGGAGGCGGCAACCGGCACCATACGCCGAGATTCTACCGTTTCCGCCCCCTGCGTCAGATGTAGCACAGGCACCCTTGCCTGTGGCATCGAAGGCCGGAACACAGGCTGGGAGCCTGTGCTACGAAGCCGCGATCGTCCCGATTGTCGGTCCGGGCCCCATCGTGCAGACTTCGTTTCTTGCCCTTTTGTAGAGATTCTGCCCCCATGTAGCACAGGCTCCCAGCCTGTGTCCCGGCCGGGCCCGTCAACGCACGCCGAGGGGGGCCAGCAGCTCCGTCAGATCGTGGATCGTCAGATCGGGGTCCGGGGCGCCTTCGGGCTTCTCCTCGGGTTTGGGCGCTTCGCCTGAGGCGCTGGGCGGCACGTCGGAGGCCCTTCGAACCCATGCGGTACGCCACCCGGCAGCGATTGCGGGCTGGATGTCGTTCTTGTAGCTGTTGCCGACAAACAGGATCCGGTGGGGAGGCAGATCCACCGCTTGTCGCGCGCGCTCGAACACCGCGGGCAGGGGCTTGCCTTCGCCCATCTCGCCCTCGATGAACACGTGCTGGATCAGCGGGCCGAGGCCCAGTGTGGCGATCTCCTCGCGCTGAATGTCCGCCGGGCCGTTCGTGATCACTCCCAGCGGATATCGCGGGGCCAACAGCTCGAGCACCCCGCGGACCTCGTCGAACAGCGCCAGCGCCTCGTTTCGGGTCCTTCCATACGCGTCCCCCAGCCGCTCGGCCAACGCGTCGTCTTCGATGCCGGCCTCGAGCAGCGCCAAACGCATCTGCTCGGTGCGCGTCGGGCCCCCGTGTTGCAGGTAAGTCGGATACCACTCCGTCTTCTTCAGGGTGGGGCCGAACCGGCGAAACGACGCCGCCCAGCTCCTTACCATCGCGTCTGGGGAAATCCCCTGAGGACACTGCCCCTCGAAAGCCGCGCGTAGACCCGCCTTGCAGGCGTCCCAATACGCGCACAGGGTGTCGTCGAGGTCGAAGTAGATCGCGCGGACCTCTTCGAACAGCCGGGGGCTGGTCTGAGGCGCGCTCAAACGCATCCCCTGTGCCCCAAAACCGGTCTCATCCTCGTAGTCCCAACGCTCCACGCACCTCGTCCATCGTCTGTGCGGCAAACGCGCGTGCCTCTTGTGCGCCCTCCCGAAGAACCTGTTCCACAGTGGCGTCGTCAAGTTGCGCCCGCCGCTCCCGAATGGGCCGCATCGTCTCGTTGATCGCCTCGATCAAGGCGCGCTTGTTCTGCATGCAGCCCCGCTCGCCTCGACGGTCTTCATCCCACAGCGTTTGCCAATCCGGAGCGTAGAGCCGGAGGTACTGGCACACCGCGCAGCCCTCGGGCACGCCGGGGTCGGTCTTCCTCAATTTGGTGGGCGTGGTGAAGGCGGACATGATCTTTTTTGCGGTCTCATCCTCGGTCTCGTTGAGATAGATGCAGTTCCCATAGGACTTCGACATCTTGCGGAGGTTCCCATCGGGGCCCGCGTCGAGCCCGGGGATCTTGGCGCGCAGCTCGTCTGGGGAGATGATGCTCACGAACTCGGGGAACACCTCGCCGTACAGACGGTTGAAGCGGCGCCCGATCTCGCGCGATATCTCCAAGTGCGGAGCCTGATCTTTGCCAACCGGCACCCCGTAGGGCTTGTACATAAGAATGTCCGCAGCCTGCAGCACGGGGTACCCGAGCAAGCCGTACGACTCGCGCCCGGTGCCCATGGTCTGCTGCTTTTCCTTGTAG
>CAYJMZ010000168.1:0-6630 GCA_964370995.1 uncultured Fimbriimonadaceae bacterium
ACAAGGACGATACAGCCAAATAAAAAGATGCCCTTAAGTTAATGGCTATGCCCCTAACCCCTCTCCCCGGGGCGGGGCGAGGGGGACTCTGGCCCGACCGCTAGCCCCTCAGTACCGGCGCATCGTCGGGTCCACTTCGAGCGCCCAACGGTCGACCCCGCCGGCGAGGTTGCGCACGCGCTCGTAGCCTTGCCGGCAGAGGAACGCGGTGACTTGGGCGCTTCGCATGCCCGAGTGGCACACGATCACGAGTTCGGTGTTGCGGTCGAGTTCCGCCAGCCGCTCGACGATCTGGCCGATCGGGATCGCCACGTGGGGGTCGATGCTCGCGATCTCGATCTCAAACGCCTCGCGCACGTCGATCAGCATCGGCGGAATGGGTCCGTCGAGGGCGGCCTTAAGGTCGATCGGGGTGATTTCAGGGACGTGCGGCATGGTGGCTTCTTGGTTTGTGGTTGGTGGTTTGTGGTTTGTGGTTTGGAGGGGAGGTTGATCGTGTCGATTGAACCACAAACCACCAACCACAAACCACAAACCAAAAGACCCCCTACGAGCTCGCCACCACCGCCGAATCCCCGCGCCGTGAGGACGCCCGGGCCCGGATGAGCGCGTGCTCGGGGCGCTGGAGGCCGGGGTCTTCTTCGAGCAGTTCCCTGGCGGCGGTGCGGGCGGCTTCGAGCAGCACCCCGTCCATCAGGAGGTCGGCGACCTTGAAGTCGAGGTTCCCGTGCTGCTTGGTGCCCGCGAGTTCGCCCGGTCCCCGGAGCTGCAGGTCGGTTTCGGCGATCTTGAACCCGTCGCTGCTTGCCACCAGCGCGTCGAGCCGCTCGCGGGCGTCCTCGCTCTGCGCGCCGGACACGAGCACGCAGTAGCTCTGTTCCCCTCCCCGGCCCACGCGGCCGCGCAACTGATGCAACTGGCTGAGCCCGAAGCGGTTCGCGTCCTCGACGACCATGATCGTGGCGTTCGGCACGTCCACGCCCACCTCGATCACGGTCGTGCTGACCAGCACATCGACCTCGCCGCGGCGGAACGCGTCCATCGCGGCCTCCTTCGCGGAGGTCTTGAGCTGACCGTGTAGCAGCCCCACCCGCAGGTCGGGAAACACGCGCTCCGACAGGTTTGAGAACAGCTCCTCGGCGGCCTGCGCGAGCATCGTCTCACTCTCGCTGACCAGCGGGCACACCACGAACGCCTGTCGCCCTTCCTTTACAAGTTTACGCACTGAATCATATACAGATTCCCGTTCGTGAGGCAGCTTCCAGTGCGTCTTCACCGGCTGTCTCCCCGGGGGCATTTCGTCGATCACCGACAGGTCGAGATCGCCGTACATCGTCATGGTCAGCGAGCGCGGAATGGGTGTGGCCGTCATCACCAGCACGTCGGGGTTGCCCAAGCCCTTGCCGCGAAGCGCCGCCCGCTGCAGCACGCCGAAGCGGTGCTGCTCGTCGATCACGGCGAGCCCCAGGCGTTGGAACTCCACGCCCTCCTGGATCAGCGCGTGGGTGCCGATGGCCACGTCGGCGTCGCCCGCGGCCACGGCCCGTGCGGCCTTGCGCCTTTGGGCGGCCGTCTGTTTGCCCACAAGCAACGCCACCCGCACGCCGAGCGGGTCGAACAGCTGGTGCAGGCTCACGTAGTGCTGCTCGGCGAGGATCTCGGTGGGCGCCATCAGCGCGCCCTGGTAGCCGCAGCGCACCGCCGCCAGCAGCGCGCACGCCGCGACGGCGGTCTTGCCGCAGCCGACGTCGCCCTGCAGCAGGCGGTTCATGGGGTGCGGGGCCTCCATGTCGCGCCACACCTCGTCCACCACGCGGCGTTGGGCACCGGTCATCGTGAACGGGAGCATGGTGGACACCTCGCCCGCCAACCCTTCGATCGCCCCGATCCCAAACGCGATGCCCGCCTCGAGGTGGGTGTCGGCGCGCTTCATCGCAAGCGACACCTGCAGGTTGAAGAACTCGTCGAACACCAGACGCTTGCGCGCCTTCAGACGATACTCCTCACTCTCGGGATGATGAATTTGTCTAAGGGACCACCTCAACAGTTGTAGTTTATGACGCCTGCGAAACGCTTCCGGCAGGTGCTCCCCGACCAGCGGCAAATACCCCTCGATCGCCGAGGCCACCGCGCGGCGGACCACGCGCTGCTGCAGGCCCTCCACCAGCGGATACACCGGCACGATCTTGGCGAACGCGTCGGGATCGTCGTCTTCTGAGAGCAGTTCGTATTCGGGCGAGTGCAGCTCATACCCGTAGTTGCCCTCCTTCACCAGCCCGTACGCGATGATCTCGCCCTCGTAGCCCGCCAGGCGGCCTTGGTGCCAGGGCTGGTTGAACCACACGAGGGTCACGCTGCCGGTACCGTCGTTCACGGTCGCCTTGATCACCACGAGTCCGCCCCGGCGCGCGGGCCGGCCCTCGAAGTCCACCACGCGCCCCCGGATCGTCGCAAACTTGCCCGGGCGCAGGTACGCGATGCTCGGGATGTTCGTGCGGTCCTCGTAGCGCCGCGGGAGGTGGAACAGCACATCCTCGACGGTCAAGAGCCCCGCCTTGGCGAGGGCAGGGGCCAGGCGCGGTCCAACGCCCTTGAGAAACTGCGCTTCGGTCGAAAGCGACCGTCTTGTCGGAATGCCGGCGGGCGAACTCATGGGATGCGGTACCTTCTCCAGTATGGCGAACGGGCCCATTCCTGAGGACGACGAACAGCCGCAAAATGAACCCGAATACGGGCCGGAGGCACGCCTCAAGGAGATCGAAGAGCGAGCGGCAAAGGCAAGGCTGGGCTCGAAGTTGCCGGATCCGCCCGAGTGGAAGTTCACGCGTCCAAGGGCGCCGGGTCAGGAGAGCGGCTCGCCGCGGTTCTCCGGCTCGTCCTCAAACCGCGGGCTCGGGCTGGCGATGGCCATCGGATACGCGTTCGTGGGCCCTGTTGTGATCGGCGTGCTCGTCGGCGCGGCGATCGACGGGCGAGTCGGCGGCACGGGCACGATCATCGGCCTGTTCGCGGGCACGGTCGCAGCTTTCGTGATGCTGATCAAACTCGTCAATCGCCTCAACGACGATGGCCAATAGCGATCCGGTCGGCTTTGCACTGAAGGCGACGCCGCTTGCCGTGATCGCAGGCTTGCCGATCGCCGTCGCCTTCTTTGGGTGGCCCGCCGCGGGCGCGTTCGTCGGGGGGGGGATGCTCGCTTCCGCCTCCTTGCTTCTCGCACGGATGGCGGTCCGACGCTCGATTCGGCCTGACGTGCACATCGCCTCGGTACAGACGCGGCTGGGCTGTCTTCTGATGGGAAAGCTGCCTGTTCTGGCTCTCGCGGTGTACGGCGCCCATTTGCTCGGAATCGTCGCGACCGGGTGCTTTCTCGCGGGGTATGTGCTGGTATACTTTTTCCTACTCGCGGGGGCGATCTTAACCGGATCAGCCCCCTCGCATTGTGATGAGGAGTGAGGATTTTTTGCTAAGCGGGCACTTCCTGGCGTCAACCGAAGCGCTCGGACCGGTCGGGTGGTGGGTCCCGATCTTCTGGATGGCGATCGTGTGCGTCGTGATCCTCGGCTTCGGCCGTTTGGCGATTGCAGGCGAGACCGAGCGGGCGCCCAAGAGCGTGATCACGCGTGTCGCCGAGCACGCCTATCTGTTCATCGAGAACATGTGCCTGGGGGTCATCGGCCCACACGGCAAACGGTACATCCCACTGGTGTTCACGGTCTACGCGATCGTGTTGACCTCGAACGCGATGGGCCTGTTCGGTATGTTCGCGCCCACGAGCTCGCTTGGCATCACGTTCGGGATGGCGGTGATCGTGGTCGTTTACGTCCAGATCGAGGGCATCAAGGCCAATGGACTCGTCGGTTACATCAAGCACTTCTTCGGGCCGCCGCTAGGGCCCTGGCTGTTGCCCATCACGCTGCTGCTCTTCGTCATCGAAGTCATCTCCGAATCGGCGAAGCTGCTTTCCCTTTCCCTGCGACTTCAAGCCAACATCTCGGGCGAGCACCGGGTCGCCGAGACCCTGGGGAATCTCTGGAACATCAACGGTTTCTCGGTCCCGCTTCAGACGGTTCTGCTTCCACTCAGCCTATTCGTGGTGCTGGTGCAGGCGCTTGTATTTACAATCTTGACCTGTGTGTATTTGTCGCTGTTCACGTCGCACGACGAGGAGCATGCACAAGCGCACTAGGTCGCATTCTTTCGACATGGAGGATATCTAATCATGATGGCACTGTTTGGAATCGCGCTTGCGGTGGGGCTGGGCGTCGGCCTGGCCGTTCTGGGCGCAGGTATCGGTCAGGGAATTGCGGCAAACGGCGCGATGAATGGAATGGCGCGACAGCCGGAAATGGCGAATAAGATTCAGACGGGCATGATCATCTCGCTCGCATTCGTCGAGTCGTTGGTCATCTTCACCCTGGTCATCTGCTTCCAGCTTCTTGGAAAGCTACCGGACACCAACAAGTGGACGCAGGAGCAGGGCGGCCCGAGCGCCTCGATCGTGCGGCCGATGGATGACGGGGCGGTCGCGCTTCACCAATCTCAACCCCGTCCGTAATCGCTCGAGAAACTCACCATGTCTTGGATCATCGGAATCGTTCTGGCAGGCATCTTCTGGGCCCTCTCGGCGATGCCTTTTATCGAGGTTGCCAACCACAACCAGCTCCTCCAGCAGCTCAATTTGAATCTGCGGACGGTCCTGGTACAGATGGGTGCGCTGTCGTTCATGTTCCCAGTCGTGAACAAGTACTTCCTCGCGCCGCTGCGCGAAGCGATGGACGAGCGCACGCGGGACCTCGAGCACACGTACACGGAGGCCGAAAAGCTGCGGGCGGACATGGGGGCTCTCAAGTCCGACTACGAGGCTCGCCTCGCGGCTGCCGAGGCCTCGGCGCGAGAGCAGATTCAGGTCCAGATCAGGGAAGCGCAGGACCTGCGCAAGACCCTGATGGCCGAGGCCTCCGCCAAGGCCGATGAACTCGTCGTCAAGGCGCGCGAGGAGATCGAAATCGAGAAGCACAAGGTGATGAGCGAAGTGCGCCTGCACGTGGTCAACCTCACCCTGGGCGCGACCGAGCGCATCCTCGGCGAGAACGTGAGCAACGACACGAACCGGCGCCTCGTGCAGGAGTTCATCGACAAGGTCGAGGTGCCCGGCTAACACATGGACGCACGCGTCGCAAAACGTTACGCCCAGGCGCTGTTCAACACCGCCCTCAAGCACGACATCGTGTTGGCCGTCGAGGACGACCTCGCGGCCATTCGGCACCTCCTCTTGCACGACCCGCTGTTCCGCAACTACCTGCTCAGCCCTCAGGTGTCGCGCGACGATCGCCTCAAGATCGCCGAGAAGCTGTTCTCAGACCGCGTGACCGCCCTGACGATGCAGGCCTTCCGCCTCATGGTCGCCAAGCGGCGCGAGCGCGAAATCGAGGGCGTCTACGAGGAGTTCGTTCGTCTTCGCCGTCAACACGGCAAGGCGATGCGCGCGGTGTTCACCTCGTCTGCCGAGTTGAGCGCGGACGAAAAGCAGGCGATCGTCGCGAAGTTGGCTTCCCAGTCGGGCAAGACCGTCGAGGCGGAGTTCGCCGTAGACCCCTCCATGCTCGGCGGCGCCAAGGTCGCCTTTGACAACTACATCCTTGACGGGACCGTGCGCGGAAGCCTCAACCGGTTGCGCGACACGCTTCTGTACGATGTTTTGAAGCAATCCTAAAGAGAAACACATGGCAATTCGACCCGAAGAGATCACGTCGATACTGGAGCAGGAACTCCAAAAGTTCGAGCGCAAGGTGGACGTCGAGCACGTCGGCACGGTGCTCCAGGTGGGCGACGGAATCGCGCGCATCTACGGACTCCCCGACTGCCAGATGGGCGAGCTCCTCGAGTTCCCCAGCGGCGTCATGGGCCTCGCGCTCAACCTTGAGGAGGACAGCATCGGCGCGGTGCTCATGGGCGACGACACGCTCATCAAAGAGGGCGACCCCGTCAAGGAGACCGGCCGCATCATCGAACTTCCGGTGGGCAACGCGATGCTCGGACGCGTGGTCAACGCGCTCGGCCAGCCCATGGACGGCCTCGGCACGATCGCCGCGGAAAAGCACGCGCGCATCGAGGTGATCGCCCCCGGCGTCGTCGAGCGCCAGCCGGTGAAGGAGCCCCTGCAGACCGGGATCAAGGCCATCGACGCCATGATCCCCATCGGACGCGGCCAGCGCGAGCTCGTGATCGGGGACCGTCAGACCGGCAAGACCGCCATCTGCATCGACACGATCATCAACCAGAAGTACACGCACGAGGCGGGCGAAGACCCCGTGTACTGCATCTACGTTGCGATCGGACAGAAGATGTCCAACGTCGCACGCGTGGTCGAGACCTTGCGCGCGCACGGTGCCCTCGAATACACCACGGTCGTCGCCGCTGCGGCCGCGGACTCGAACGCCATGCAGTACCTCGCACCGTTCGCGGGTGCGTCGATCGGCGAGTTCTTCCGCGACAACGGCAAGCACGCGCTGGTGATCTACGACGACCTGTCGAAGCACGCGCAGGCCTACCGGGCCCTTTCCTTGCTCCTGCGCCGCCCGCCGGGCCGCGAGGCGTACCCCGGCGACGTGTTCTACCTGCACAGCC
>CAYJMZ010000169.1:0-6624 GCA_964370995.1 uncultured Fimbriimonadaceae bacterium
GCTCAGCACGCGCGACAGGTTGGCGAGCATCACGAATCCCGTCTCCTTGTGGCGCGCCATGTAGCTGCGAAGTTCGGCGGCGGGAAGGCGTGCGTAGCGTACGAATCCCACGCAGACCACGTTCGCAGACCGCGGGCCGTCGTCCACGAGGGCAACCTCTCCCAGAACGGTACCCGGGCCGGATTCGGCGAGTTTGTCGCCCTTGTCGGAGTAGACGTGGACCGACCCCTCGATGATCACGTACAGGTCTCCACACTTCTCGCCCTTTTCGATCAAGCTCTCGCCTGCGCGCATGGTATCGCACACGGCAAGGCCCGCGATCTCCTCGATGGTGGCGTCCGGGAGTCCCTGGACGAGGTAGTTCTTCTTGAAGACGCCTGCGTGTTCCATGTGGTCCATCATGACACCAGCCCTGGTAAGGACACCAGATCCTCGAAGCGGGTGCGACGCAACCTGCCAATCGTGCGGGCACCAAACAGGCGCGAAATGATGAAAAACGAGTTCGGTGATGGTCGGTACCTGCAAGCGAGAAAACCGGGCGAACGGTGCCCCGACGAGGGCGTTCCGTGGCTAGCATCTTGGATGCGCGAAGCTGTCGGGTGCTCGTGGTGGATCAGGACGCGGGCCACGTGCACCGCATTCGCGAGATCCTCGAGGGCGCGGGACTCGGGCGCGTGTATGGGATGAGCCCCCGGCGGGCCACCCCGGGGCGGGTCGCGGCCTACAACCCCGACATCGTCGCGGTCGATCCCGGGCCCAACGGGTTCGAGTTGATCGAGGCGATCCAGCGGGGTATCGGCGACGGAGAGCTCGTGCCGATCCTGGTGTTTACCGTCACGGACAACCCCGACATCCGGCGAGAGGCGTTGCGCCACGGCGCCAGCGACTTCCTGGCCAAGCCGGGCGACCGCGACGAGGTCCTCCTGCGTTTCCGCAACTTCCTCAGCATGCGGGCAATGCACGTCGAGTTGCAGGAGCGCAATCGATCGCTTGAGGAGAAGATCACGCGGCGGACGCGGGCCCTTGAGGAGTCGAGGGTCGAGATCCTCTCGCGGCTGGCGATGGCCTCGGAATGGCGCGACGACGACACCGGCGAGCACACGAAGCGCGTGGGCGAGTTGTGCGCACGGCTGGCGTGCCGGCTAGGGTGGAGCGACAACGACGTGTACCTGATCGGCCTGGCGGCGCCGCTGCACGACCTCGGCAAGATCGGCATCCCCGATTCGATCCTGCTCAGTTCCCAGAGCCTCACGCCCTAAGAGTTCACGGTCATGAAGACGCACACGACCATCGGCGCCAACATCCTCTCGGGCAGCCGATCGCCGATGTTGGAACTCGCGGAGACCATCGCGATGTCGCATCACGAGCGCTGGGACGGGAGCGGGTACCCGGCCGGACTCGGAGGCGAGGATATCCCCATGTGCGGACGCATCGTGGCCGTGGCCGACGTGTTCGACGCGTTGACGCACGACCGTCCCTACAAGAGGGCCTGGCCGATCGACGAGGCGATGGCCGAAATCGCCAAGGGCTCGGGCTCGCACTTCGATCCCAGCGTGGTCGAGGCGTTCATGGACGTGACGGACGCCGGCATGCCGATCGGCGGAGTCGCAGCCTAGCAACCGGCGTCCCGTCAATGCCTCCCCGACCCCACACTATCCCGCGGACTTGTCCTCCAAGAAACCACCGTAGAGCGCACCCGCCACAGCCCCGCCCAGCAGCGGGCCCACCAGATACACCACGAGGTTCTGCATCGCGTCCTGGTAGAACACCGCGGAACCCAGGAACCGCGCGGGGTTGACCGCCGCACCGGTCACTCCGCCCGCCACCAGTGCGGCCATCGTGATGGTCAACCCGATGTAGAGCCCGGCCGCGGCGGTGTTGGCGCGCTTGTCCACCGCCGCACCGAGCACCACGCTGACCAGCATGAACGTCAGCACGGCCTCCATCAGAATCCCGCCGACCTTCGTTACCCCGTCGCCGAGGCCGGGAGCGCCCATCCCGACCTGGGCGAGCACGTCGGCGGAGATGCACTGCCGCAGCACGAACACCCCGGTGATCGCGCCCAACACCTGCACAATCCAGTACGACACCAGCGTGGCGCCAGAGATCTTCTTCGCCACGAACACCCCAAACGAAACGGCGGGGTTGAAGTGGCCCCCGCTGATCGCCCCGAACGCCCCGACCATCACCCCGATCGCCAGACCGTGCGCCAACGCGATCCCCACATTGCCCGCGTTCGCCGCAATCGATCCCACCCCGACGAACAGCAACGTAAACGCGCCGATGAATTCGGCCACCAGTGCCTTCTGTTTCATGTTCCAACCCTCCGCATCTGTAAGCTGAGACGAAGCAAGCCGCCAAAAGGGGCCAAACCGTGGTCGTCGAGGATTGAGGGGAAAGGATGGAGGGGAAAGGATTGAGGATTGAGGATTGAGGATTGAGCCGGACCGATGAGCCAAAGTCGATATGAATCCCAGAACCCTCCCCCTCAATCCTAGAATCCTTTCCCCTCAATCCTCCCCCTCAATCCTCAATCCTCAATCCTAGAATCGTTATCCGGACGCTTCGATCACCACCGCGGTGCCGTAGGCGATCACTTCGGTCACTCCGCTGGCGATCTCGGTGGCGTCGTAGCGCATCGCGACAATCGCGTTGGCCCCGGCCTCGGCGGCGTGCTGGATCATCAGCTCGTAGGCCTCCTTGCGGGTGGTCTCCGCCAGTTGGGTGTACAAGGTGATGTTCCCCCCGATCAGGGTCTGCAGGCTCGCACCGAACGAACCGATCACAGAGCGGCTGCGCACGGTCACCCCGCGCACGACGCCCATCCCCCGCACGACCCGGTACCCGTCAAAACCATTGGACGTGGTCACCCACGGATGTAGATCTGCCATGTCGTCAAGTTCGGCCATCGGCGGGGAGACTCCTGTCTCAGAGCATGAAGACCTTGATCGCCGGTCGCCGAAGACGCCATAATCGGAGCATCCAAGGAGCCCCCAAATGTCGGCATTTCGTGAAGGACTGAGTTTCGACGACGTTCTCTTGATCCCGCAAGAAACCACGGTTCTTCCCAGCGAGGTAGACACCTCGACGACGTTCCTGCCCGGGATCCGACTGTTCGCGCCGATCGTGTCGGCGCCCATGGACACCGTCACCGACGCGCGCCTCGCCATCGCGATCGCCCGTGAGGGAGGCGTCGGCGTCATCCACCGCAACATGACGATCGACCAGCAGGCCGAGGAGGTGGACCGCGTCAAGCGCTCAGAGCACGGGGTCATCACCAACCCCATCAAACTCGGGCCCGACAACTCCATTCAGGACGCCCTCGACCTCATGCAGCGCTTCCACATCAGCGGGGTGCCGATCGTGGATGGCGATGGTCGGCTCGTGGGCATTCTCACCAACCGCGACATTCGATTTGAAACCAACTTCGAGCGCCCTATTCACGACCGGATGACCAGCGAGGGCCTGATCACCGCGTCCGTGGGGACGACCCTCGAGCAAGCTGAGGCAACCCTCGCCGAGCACCGCATCGAGAAACTGCCGATCGTGGACGCCGAAGGCCACCTCAAGGGCCTCATCACGATCAAGGACATCCTCAAGGTCAAACAGCACCCCAACGCAACCAAGGATCAGAAGGGCCGGTTGGTCGTCGGGGCGGCCATCGGCGCGTTGCGCGAGCCTTACGAGCGCTCCAAGGCGTTGTTCGACGCCGGGGTGGACTTCGTGGTGATCGACGCCGCGCACGGCCACAGCGCGGGTGTCATGAACTGCGTGAAACTCCTCAAAGAAAAGCTGCCGGAGCTCAAGGTGGTCGCCGGCAACGTCGCAACCGCCGCCGGCGTGCGCGCCCTTTTCGAATCGGGGGCAGACGGGTTGCGCCTCGGCATCGGCGCGGGCTCGATCTGCACCACACGCATCGTCGCAGGCGTGGGCGTGCCACAGTTCACCGCGGTGTCCGACTGCTGCAAAGAGGCTCGAGAACTCGGCATTCCCACTATCGCGGACGGGGGTGTGCGCAGTTCGGGCGACGTGGTCAAATCCCTCGCAGCCGGGGCGAACACCGTGATGATGGGCAACATGTTCGCGGGCTGCGAGGAAAGCCCCGGCGAGATCGAGATCTACCGAAACCGCGCGTACAAGGTGTACCGCGGCATGGGCTCCGTCGGCGCGATGAAGCTGGGGTCGTCGGATCGGTACATGCAGGTCAAAGACGCCGGTGCCACCATCGTGCCCGAGGGCGTCGAAGGTCGCGTGCCCTTCAAGGGAAACCTGTCCGAGACCATGGCGCAAATCATGGGCGGCCTGCGCTCGGGAATGGGCTACGTGGGCGCCGCCACCATCGCCGAACTCCATTCGCGCGCGACGTTCCTCAAGATCACCGGCGCCGGCCTCCGCGAGAGCCACCCCCACGACGTGTGGATCACGAAAGAGCCCCCGAACTACACCTCGCCCTTCGCCGGCGACGTGGATTGACGGAGGTAGCAGGTAGCAGGGAGCAGGGAGATCGGAGGCGACGCCATGCCCCTCCACGCTCTGCTCCCTGCTCTCTGCTCTCCGCTCCCTGCTCCCTGCTACCTGCTCCCTGCTACCTACTATGAGCCTGGGCGTGCCATGAACCGATGATGAGAATCGGAAGCGGCGAACCTATTGCGGGCTCCCGCACGTAAAAAGAACAGAACCATGACACGAACGGCCAAATTCCTCGCCCGAGCCCTCCTCGGACTCGTCCTTGTTTTGCTGACCTTGCCCGCCCTGGCGCAGGAGGGCACCGCGATCTCCCCGGAGCAAAAGTCGGAGGTGCTCGCCCGGATGACCCAGCTCATCACCCGTAGCGCCTTCGTTCCCGGCGTGGACTTCAGCAAGTGGGAGAAGTTCATCGAGGAAGAAAAGGGCGAAATCGACGAGGCCAAGGACGTGGACTCCTTCAACACCGCGGTGAACAAGGCCCTGCGCAACTTTGGTTTTAGCCACATCGTGCTCATGTCGCCCCAGGCCACGAGGGCGCGGATGAACCGCTCGGTCGTGGGCATCGGCGTCACCATCCAGCCAGAGGAGGCGGGCTTCCGAGTCGTCAAGACGGTACCTGGCGAGCCTGCCGCCGGTGCGGGCATCGTGCCTGGCGACCTGCTGGTGGAGGCGGACGGCAAGAAGCTGTCGGCCACCACGCAGATCACCGGCGAAGAGGGCACCGAGGTCGCCATCAAGGTGCGCAAGGAGGACGGGACCGAGAAGGTCGTCACCGTCAAGCGGCACAAGTACTCCACGGTTAGCCCCGAGACCCTCACGTGGGTCGGAGACGACGCCGCGGTGCTCAAAATCAACACCTTCGATCTGTCTTACGATCGGGAACTCGTTGAGAAGCACATGGAGGCCGCCGCCAAGGCCAAGTACCTCGTGCTGGACCTGCGCTCGAACGGCGGCGGCGCGGTGGTCAACATGAACCACCTGCTGTCGCTGCTTCTGCCCACGAGCACGCCGATCGGCACGTTTGTGACCCGCACCACCGTCACGCGGTACGTCGAGGACACCAAGGGCGACCCGAACGACGTGGTCGCAATCGCCAAATGGTCCGAGGCGAAGCTGCGAACGATGAAGGCCAAAGTTGCGCCCTTTGCGGGCAAGATCGCGGTGCTGGTCAACGAGGGCTCCGGCAGCGCCTCCGAGATTGCGGCCGCGGCTCTGAACGAAACGCTAAAGTCGCCCGTGGTGGGGCACCCTTCCGCAGGCGCCGTGCTGGCGTCCATCATGGTGCCCCTGCCCGGTGGCTTCATGCTCCAGTACCCGATCACCGACTACGTGACCCTGGGAGGCGTTCGCCTGGAAGGCACCGGCGTCAAGCCCGAGGCCCTCGTGGATACCCCCCGCTTCAACGAGAAGGACCTCGCCATCGACAAAGCGCTGGGGTTGCTGAAGAAGGGGACGTAGTGTAGTGATTCACTATTCCTGCGGCAGTTGATGCCTCCGCAGCCCCGCTGTGGAGGGCTTACCTAGCAAGCCGAAACGAAAGCCTCCACAGCGGGGCTGCGGAGGCATGGGTGAGCGCCGGGAGATTGGCGATTTACACTACCGTCCCATCAGCTTGGACAGGGGCTCGCCGGTTCCCAGGCTGAAACTCTGGGCACTCACCGTCGCTGGTGCGAGGTACGAGAACGTCTTTTCGCTCTCCGAAACCGTCACGCCCTTCGCGTCGCGGTTCTCGGTTGCGATCCGCACCATGAGGTGGGTGCTCTGGTCCAGCCAGATCGAGATGCGGACACCCGGCCCCTCGAGTTCGAGGATCTCGCATGTTTTGCCGCCCTGGGCGATGGTCCCAACTCGGCGGGCTTTCATGCCGGGGGCCAGCAATTCGCGCACGGGGTTGCGGCCCACCATCAGCAGCCGCAGCGTGGGGTCGACCGCCTGCTTGGAGGCAGAGAGCGTCGTCAACAACTCCGAGAACGTTGCCGCGCCCCTGTACACCCGTCCCGTCTTCCCGTCGCGCACGGTGGCGACCTTGCCATCGAACGCCCAGTCCGCCCCTCCGCCCTTCTGCCTCGCCTTGCGTTTTTCGAAAACCACGCGCGTCCTCACGCCGCCCGCCAAAACGTCGAACGCGCCGCTGCGATAGCCCTCGTACGCCTTGAT
>CAYJMZ010000170.1:0-3225 GCA_964370995.1 uncultured Fimbriimonadaceae bacterium
GCCGCGTCCGGCACTGTCACGATCTCCGCCGCCGCGTCCGCCGCGATCACGGTCGAAGCCGCGTCCGCCCCGGTCGCCACCGCGTCCGCCGCCACCCGAACCGGGAGGCGGAGGTGTCGCGGACTCGTTGCCCGACAGCGAAGGCAGGTCCTGCTTGAGGCCCAGCGCCGTGAGGTTCACCCGACCCATGTGGTCGATCTCGTGGACCCTGACGTTCAGCACGTCGCCCACGTTCACCACGTCGTCGGGACGTCGGATGCTCTCGGCACTCAGCTGCTCGACGGGCACGAGGCCCTCGCGGCCCGCGACGTACTCGACCATCGCGCCACGGCCCATAAGCCGCGTGACGGGGCCGCGGAACTCGGTTCCGACCTCCACGTCCTCGGTGAGCGCCTTGATCATCGAGATCGCCTGCATCACCATCTCGCCGCTGTTGCCGCCGACGAGCACGCGGCCGTCCTGCTGGATGTCCACGGAGGCGCCGGTCGAACCCGTGATCTTCTTGATCATCGCGCCACCCGGTCCGATCACGGCCCCGATCTTCTCGGGGTTGATGTTGATCGTCGTGATCTGCGGCGCGGTCGCGGCCACGCTCTCACGCGGCTCGGAGATCTCGGCCTCGATCACATCAAGGATCTGGAAGCGAGCGCCCTTGGCCTGGTTCAGCGCGTCGGCAAGCACCTTGTCGGGGATGCCGTCGAGCTTCGTGTCGAGCTGCAGCGCGGTGATGCCATCGCGCGTGCCGGCGACTTTGAAGTCCATGTCGCCGCAGAAGTCTTCCATCCCCTGAATGTCCGTGAGGATCTTGAACGTCTTGCCGTCGGACATGAGGCCCATCGCGATGCCTGCGACGGGCGCCTTGATCTGGATGCCCGCGTCCATCAGCGCAAGCGTGCTTCCGCACACCGACGCCATCGACGTGGAACCGTTCGACTCGAGGCACTCGCTGATCAGGAGCAGCGTGTACGGGAACTCGGGGTCGTCCAGCGGAATCATCGGGCGCAGCGCGCGCTCGGCGAGGGCGCCGTGGCCCACCTCGCGGCGACCGGGACCGCGCATCATCCGAACTTCGCCAACCGAGTACGGCGGGAAGTTGTAGAAGTGCATGTAGCGGCGCGGCTCCTCTTCTTCGAGGCCGTCGATCGTCTGCGCCTCGTTGGGCAGGCCGAGGGTCACGACGGTCATCACCTGCGTTTGGCCGCGGGTGAACAGGCCGGAGCCGTGCACCTGTGGCAGCAGGCCCGCACACGCCTCGAGCGGGCGGATTTCGTCGAGCTTGCGGCCGTCGGGTCGCTGATCCTTTTCGATGATCAACTTGCGCACGGTGCCCTTGACGACCTTGTCCACAGCCTCGGGCAGCTGCTTCACGAGCTCGGGCTGGTCGGCCAGCAGCTCGGCGTACTTCTTCACAAGGTCGGCCTGCATCTCGTCGATCGCGGAGTTGCGGGTGGCCTTGTCCTTCTGGATCAGGGCGCCGGCGATCTCCTTGCCGCACTCCTTCTCGATGCGCTTCAGCAGCGCCTCGTCGAGCTTGAGGATGTTGACGACGCGCTTGGTCTTGCCCGCGGTCTTGGCGAACGCCTCGAACTCTTTGACGATGACCTTGATCGCGCCCTGCGCAAACTTCAGGGCCTTCACCATGTCCTCTTCGGACACCTCCTTGGCACCGGCCTCGACCATGGCGATCGCGTCCTTGTGGCCCGCGACGACGAGGTCGAGATCCGACTCCTTGATCTCGGATATCGAGGGAAACAGCACGAACTTGCCGTTGAGCCGCCCCACGCGGACGCCGGCGATGACGCGCTCCATCGGGATGTCCGACACGGCAAGCGCCGCACCGGCCGCGCAGATCGCCAGCACGTCCGGCGGCGAAGCCTGCTCGACCGCGAACGGCATGCAGATGACCTGGATATCGTTGCGCAGACCCTTGGGGAACTGCGGGCGGATGGGACGGTCGATCAGGCGGCTCGTGAGCGTGGCCTTTTCAGACGGGCGTCCGCCGCGCTTGATGAATCCGCCTGGGATCTTGCCCACGGCGTACTTGCGCTCTTCGTAGTCGCACACGAGGGGAAGAAAATCGATGCCCTCGCGGACCTTCTCAGACATGGTGGCCGTGCCGAGCACGATCGTCTCACCCATGCCGAGGAGCACAGCGCCGCCGGCCTGCTTGGCCACGCGACCCGTTTCGAGGAAGAGGGTCTTTCCCTCCACCTCGAAGGTGTGATTGTGAATCATGGAAACCTCCGTTTACCGGGGTTTGACTTCTCGGATGCCCAGCCGCTGAATTAGTTCGCGGTATCGGACGACGTCCTTGGCCCGAAGATACGATTCCAACCGTCGGCGCTTGCCAACGAGAATCTGCAACCCTCGGCGCGAATGGAAGTCTTTCTTGTTCGTACGGAGATGACCGGTAATCTGCGCGATGCGCGATTGCATGACTGCGATCTGCACCTCTGCAGATCCGGTGTCCCCTTCCTTGGTCGCATATTCAGCGATTACGGATTGTTTGAGCGTCTTGTCCAGCGGCATAGCTTTCGAGTCGTATAGCCCCTTCAGATTGAGGCCGGTGCTGTCGGCCGCTCTACGCAATCACCCGCAGGGGACTCCGTACAACGGCAAACGACACCCGTGAAGGCCTCGATTGGCAATTGTACCCGTGCCCCCAGCGGAAAGCAACCCCCCCCCGTGGCCGCGATCGTCCCGATTGCCGGTGTTCGCTTCCCCCGCTTTCCGCTTCCCGCAAAACTCACTCCCCTTTGATCTTCTTCCCGTCCTTGTCGAACCTCGCGACCTCGAAATTGCCCGTCTCGTCGATCACCAGCGTGCCGCGCACGGCGCCGGCCTTGTCCTGGAAGTTGAATGCGGCGCTGTTGTCCTCGTTCACCGCGATGGCCAACACCGGCTCATCCCCGCTGCCCATCAGCGCGATCGACGGAGTTCCCGTCTTGGCGTCCACCAGCACCGCATACCGCGGCTTGCCCTTGCCATCCGTGAGGGCAACCATCGGATCTCCCTCGTCGGTGCAAGTCACGACGCCGCGAACCTCGCCTTTGCTGTTCACGACCTCGAGCCGCTCCGTGCGCACGGCATCCAAGTTCGACTCACGTACCAACGCCACAGTGCCCGCCGACGAAAGGGCGCACGCGACGCCCACCAACACCATCTCTCTAAACATCATCACTCCTCCACCCGACGAGGCTTGGACGAACGACCGAACCCTAAACG
>CAYJMZ010000170.1:3235-6606 GCA_964370995.1 uncultured Fimbriimonadaceae bacterium
CCACCCCAAACCCCCCCCCAAAAACCCCCGCCCCCCCCCCCCGACCGTCCTCCCCGTGCCCGCGACCGTCCTCCCCGTAGCCGCGACCGTCCCGGTTGCCGGTTCCGGACCCTCGTGCCCGCGACCGTCCTCCCCGTGGCCGCGATCGTCCCGATTGCCGGTTCCGGACAGGCAAGCGGGCCGCTCGCTGCTACACGCCCCCGATCCCTCAGTCCAGAACCACCGACTTGCCCAAGAGACGCGTCCACCTCCCGAGCTCCTGAGGGGTGAGCAGGGCAAGTGCCCTCGCACTGAAGCGGGCGTACGCCTCCTTTCCAAGCGCCGCGAAGCGCTCCACCCAAACCACGCGTGTGGGATCCACACCGGCGGCGCGAGACAGGCGCATGAACTCTGCGCTTTCGGCAGAAGTCAAACGATTCGGATGCGTCGCCATCCAGGCGCTAAACACCTTCCGAGCGGCAAGATTCTTGGGGTTCTCATCGGCCAGTGTCCACACCATTTGATACGCCTTGTACTCCTTCGAATCCCAGGTGAGGCGACTCTTCTCTCGCAGTTGAAGATACCGGAATCGTTGCTCCGCACGGAGGTTTGTGCCGTTGCGAAGCCTCTCGAAATCCTCATGCGCGTTTTGGCGGCTCAACCTGAACGACGCGGTTCTGGCTTCGGAGGCGATCGCCGCGATGCGGGAGATCTTCGCCGCCGGCAGGCCCGCCCGCTTGCCGACCTCCGCGAACCCAAGCGCCATCGGCCCGGCTGCCTGCAATGCGATCTGCCGCACGCGGTCGCGCTGGGTTTGCGTAAGAACGGCCAAGGCATCGCGGGCGTTCTTCGCGCCCCAAGCCGCCTTTTGCGCGTTCTCCCAATCCACCCTCTCTTGTGTCGGAACGCCCCTGAGCTTCATCTCGGCGATCTCCTGGCCGATGCGCCGAATGGCATCGTTCGAAGCCGGGGCCAAACTGGCAATCGCGCTCAGTTGCTCTGGCAGAATGCCCAACTCCCTCTGAACCGCTGGGTTTCCGATCAAATGACTTGCTCTTGCATCCAGCGACGTGGCTGCGAATGGTGCGGTTGGAGTTTGTCCCGCGACGAGGCGCGCCGGAATGGCAAATGCCAGGGTGGCAACGGCGACGAGAGCGACGGTTGCCGCGTGGGGTTTCTTGGAATGCATGCGATGGATCCTCCGACGTAGGGTGAAGGCTGAAGAGCTTAGGGCCGTCAAACGCGGCACGGGCCTCGAGGCGAATGCGAGCAAAGCCAGCGCATACTCGCGCGGGCTGGCACCGGTCTGCTCCAGGGCAAGAGAATCGCACGCCTCGTCGCACGCGTGCCGATGTTCGAGGGCCGCGAGCCAGGCCAGCGGGTGGAACCAGAAGATCGCGCGGAAGGCGCAGGCGGCGACCTCCCAAAGCAGGTCCCGACGATGGGCATGCGCCATCTCGTGCGCCCGAGGAAACGGCGTATCTCCGTCGGGTGGAAGCAAGATCGTGGGGTGGCGCAGACCGACGATGATCGGAGTGGGGGTCTCCGAGGTAACCACTACCCGCACTTGAAAGAGGGCGTCAGCGGGTGCCGCGGCGGCGATGCTCCGCGCCCAACGCTCACCCCGCCCGACGCGCACGATGAGCCAGCCCATGGCGCATGCGGCACCGATTCCCCACAAGGCGAGCCACAGGGGTTCCGATTCGGGTGGCGACGGGGACTTCGAGATCGGGATCTGGGTGGCCAGAGCATCTGGGGCCGCAGGGAGAACTTCGAGTGGCAGCGGCTTCAGCCAAGCCAGGGGCACGATTACGACGAGTGCCAGCAGAGCCTTGACGCCCACGGCCCTCCACAGCCACGCGCGCACGCCTCCCGGGAGCTGTCGGGCGAGCAGCCACGCTGCCGCAGCCCCGATTGCGAGTTGGACCGAGGCGTCCGCGAGGCGCCCGAGGAGCTCGGCGCTATTCATCGCGCTCCCTGGAGAGTCGATCCACCGTGCACTTGAGTTCCCCCAGTTCCTCGGGCGAGATCTCCCCTCCCTTCGCCAGGAACAGCGCAAAGGGCGCGATGGATCCTCCAAGCGAGTTTCGGACGAACTCGCGCACGACGCCTTCCAGCAGTTGTTCGGCGCCGACAAGGCTCGCGTACCGGAACACGCCCTCTTCGGATTGGCGCTCCAGGTAGCCCTTCCTTCGAAGACGCTCCATCATTTGGCCAACGGTCGTGAGCCGCACTCCGCCAAACGCGTCGCTCGCATCGCGGACCGACATCGGCCCTCGCTCCGCAATAAGGCGCAAAAGCCGCAACTCCTCGGTTCCCAACTTATAGACCTGCCCCATCCGACACCTGTCGTATCAGTATACGACACTTGTCGGATGAATGCAAGTGGATTCCGGAGACTCTTCCCCCAGAGTCCCTTGTAGCACAGGCTCCCAGCCTGTGTCCGGTCCAAGAGCGGAGGGCCAAGGGCATCCCTTGCTAGTCGTAAGTCGTCAATCGTAAGTCGTAAATCCCCATGCCGGTATCCTCCCCCCATGACCGTCACCGTCATCGGGGCCGGAAGTTGGGGAACGGCGCTGGCGATGCTGCTGGCGCGAAACGGGCACACGGTGACCCTTGCGGGGCGCGAGCGCGAAGAGGTCGAAGAGATGGCCGCCACGCGCGAGAACGCCCGCTACCTGCCCGGATTTCCGTTCCCCGAGGGCATGACCCCCGTGTGGACGGGCAAGGCGCTGCCCGAGCCCGACATCTGGGTGGTCGCCGTGCCCTCGGCCGCGGTGCGCGAGGTGATGCCCTTGCTCACGGGCGCACGCCCGCGGGCGATTCTCGTGAGCAAGGGCCTGGAGCCTGGCACCGGCAAGCTCGTCGCGGAGGTCGCCGCCGAGGTCCGCCCAGCCGCGCAGATCGCGGTGCTCAGCGGCCCCAACCTCGCGGTCGAGATCGCAAGGGGCATCCCCACGGTCGCCGTGGCGGCATCGAGCGACCTGGACTGCGCACGCGAGGTCGCGAATCTGTTCAACTGTCGCGCCTTCAGGGTGTACTTAAGCGACGACGTGCGTGGCGTGGAGCTCGCGGGTGCGCTGAAGAACGTGCTCGCCATCGGCGCCGGCATCTCCGACGGCCTAGGCTTTGGCGACAACACCAAGGGCGCGTTCCTCGCCCGGGGCTTGCGCGAGATCACGCTCCTCGGGGTCGCGCTGGGCGCTCGCGTCGAGACGTTCATGGGCGTCGCGGGCGTCGGCGACCTGTTCGCCACCGCCTCCAGCCACCTGAGCCGCAACTACCGCGTCGGCCGGGCGCTCGGCGAGGGCAAGACCCTCGAGCAGGCCCTCGAAGCCATTGACCAGGTCGCCGAAGGCGTGCCCACCAGCGCCGCCGCCCTAGCCCTCGCC
>CAYJMZ010000171.1:0-6579 GCA_964370995.1 uncultured Fimbriimonadaceae bacterium
CCTCTGGGGGAGAGGGGGTTGGGGGTGAGGGGTCCCCTGCTGGTCACGGGGCCACTCGATTGCAGCCCCTCACCCCCTGCCCCCTCTCCCCCAGAGGTGCGAGGGGGTTCTGAGAGAGCACCCTGCAGCCAGCGTAGGCCTACCTCCCCCGATTTCTCTGGGTGGAACTGGACCCCCGCCACCCGGCCAAGCGCGGCCGCGGCGGCAAACGGGGGACCGTAGGCGCACATTTCGGACGTCTCCACCCCGAGAGGCGCGGCGAATGAGTGGGCGAAGTACACGCACGCACCTCCCGTCACGTCGTTCCAGCCCATGTGGGGCACCTTGGGCACCCCGCGCAACCGACGCACCTGCCCGGGCAACAGACCCAGGCCCCGAACACCAGGGGCCTCCTCGCTACCCTCGTACAGCGCTTGAAAGCCCAGGCAAATGCCAAACAGAGCGCCACCGGCCTCCACGTGGTCGAGCAACGCGCCCCTCAGGCCCTCGACCTCCAGCGCGGCCATCATCGCCCCAAAGTGACCGACACCCGGCAGAAGCACCCGGTCGAGCCCAGACAGATCGCGGGGCCCGCGCACCATGCGGAAAGGCAATCCCAAGGCGTCGAGCGCGTTCCCCACCGACAGGAGGTTTCCCGCACCGTAGTCCACCACCCCGATCACAGAAGCCCCTTCGTGGAGGGCAGCTGATCCCGCAGGCGCTCGTCGGTTGAACATGCGAACCGCAACGCCCTGGCAAAGCCCTTGAACACCGCCTCGACCTTGTGGTGCGTCGAGCGCCCGTAAAGCACCTTCACGTGCACGTTCGCCCCCGCATGTACCGCAAATCCCCCAAAGAAGTCGTGCAGCAACTCGGCCTGCAGGTCGCCGACCAAACGCGCCCTTACGCGATCGGCGTAGACCAGCGCGGGGCGCCCCCCAAGGTCCAGCGCCACCACCGCCAGCGTCTCGTCCATCGGCTGCACGAAATACCCCGCGCGGAGAATGCCCTTGCGCTCGCCCAGCGCCTGGGACACCAGTTGACCGAGCACGATGCCGACGTCCTCGACGGTGTGGTGCTGGTCCACGTCGAGGTCGCCCTGGGCGTGCAGGACGAGATCAAAGCCGCCGTGGCGCGCGAACAGCTCCAGCATGTGGTCGAGGAACCGGATACCGGTGGACACATCGTACGCGCCTTGACCGTCGAGAAACAGCGAACCCCGAATTTGGGTCTCGCGGGTGATCCTCTCCACGTTGGATTGCCTCACAATCGCACCTCCACCGAGCGCGCGTGTGCTTCAAGCCCCTCGGCGCGGGCAAGGGTCGTCACCGTCCCCGCGAGTGCCGCGAGACCGTTGCGGGACAACTCTTGCACAGAAATCACCTTCACGAAGTCCGCGGCGCTGAGCCCCCCGCGCAGGCGAGCCACCCCACCCGTGGGCAGCACGTGGTTGGTGCCGCTTGCGTAGTCACCCGCGGCCTCGGGGCTGTAGGGGCCCACGAACACACTGCCGGCGTGCCGCACCCGGTCAAGGTATGCCGGCGAAGGCACGCACAGGTGCTCGGGAGCGTAGCGGTTCGCAAGCTCCATCGCCTCATCCATCGAGTCCACGAGCACGATGGCACCGTTGGCGTCCAGCGAGCGGCGCGCGGTGTCTGCGGTGGGTAATCCCTCGAGCTGGCGGTCCACTTCTGCCGCCACCTCGTGCGCCAGCGCTTCCGACGTCGTGATCAGCACCGCGGCGGCATCGTCGTCGTGCTCGGCTTGCGCCAGGAGGTCGGCGGCCAGCGCCCGCGGGTCGCCCTCGCACGCGACGATCACCACCTCGCTGGGACCCGCCACGAACTCGATGCCCACCTCGCCGGCCAGTAGCCTCTTGGCCGCTGCTACGTAGATGTTCCCGGGCCCGACGATGCGGTCGCAGCGCGGCACGCTCTCCGTGCCGAACGCCATCGCGGCGATCGCCTGGGCACCGCCGATTCGGAACACGTCGTCCACGCCAAGACGAAACGCCAAACCATCGATCGCGTCCGAGGCCTTGGGAGACGCCAACACGATGCGCCCGACACCTGCCACCTGCGCGGGCACGACCGTCATCAGCACCGTGCTGGGTAGCGGGTAACGCCCCGAAGGCACGTACGCCCCGACCACATCCAGCGGCCGGACCCGGGTGGACAGCCGCACCCCTGGCATGGGCTCGCACGACACCGGTTGAGGCAGTTGCGTGCGCGCAAACGCCCGGATGTTCGTCGCGGCGTTGTCCATCGCCCGCAACAACTCCGCGTCCAACCGACCCTCCGCGGCCTGCAGCTCGGCGTAAGCCACCCGCGACACCTCAAGGTCCCCCAAACGCACCGCCCACTCCCGCAGCGCCTCATCCCCGCGAGCGCGCACATCGTCGAGGATGGGCGCCACCACCTCGAGGGCCTCCGCCATCCGCCCGGAGCGCCGCTCGAACACGGTCCCCGCATCGCTTGCCAACACGATTCTAATCAGGGCACGATCTTGTTCAAGGGGTACTCCACAATCCCCTCCGCACCGGCGGCTTTGAGGCGCGGAATGATGGTTCGCACCGAGCACTCCTGCAGCACCGTGTTCACGGCCAGCCAGCCGTCTTCGGCGAGTTGCGAAACCGTGGGTCGCTTCAACGCAGGCAACACCGCCACAACCTCCTCAAGGCGCGACTCGTGCACGTTGAGCATCAAGCCCACTTTGTCGAGCGCCTCAATCGCCCCCTCGAGCAGCATCTTGAGGTCGGCCAACTTCTGCGATTTCCATGGGTCGGCCACCGTGTCGCGATTCGCGATGAGCTGCGTGTTCGACTCCAGCACTGTGTCCACGATACGGAGTTTGTTGGCCCGAAGCGACGATCCTGTTTCTGTGACCTCCACGATCGCGTCGGCGAGAACGGGCGGCTTCACCTCTGTGGCGCCCCAACTGAACTCCACGCGTGCCGTGACGCCGTTCGCCTCCAGATACCGCTGCGTGGCGCCGACGAGCTCCGTGGCGATGGTCATGCCCTCGAGGTCCTTCACACACTGCACGGGCGAGTTCTCGGGCACGGCGAGCACCCATCGCACTTTGCCGAACGACTGTTTCGCGTACACGAGATCGGCCAGAGACACGACGTCGGCGCCGCTCTCCTCGACCCAATCTCTGCCGGTGAGGCCCGCGTCGAGAACGCCCTTGGCCACGTACCGCGCCATCTCTTGCGCGCGGATCAGCATGCACTCGATCTCGGGATCGTCGATCGACGGGAAGTACGAGCGGCTTGAGATCCCGACTTGGAAGCCCGCGCGGCGGAACAGGTCCACGGTCGCTTGCTCGAGGCTTCCCTTCGGCAGGCCCAGTTTCAGCTTCATCTTCCACCCCCATACACCACTTCGGGGTCGTAGGTCCGGGGTTCGTCCACCACGAATTCGCCGCCGGCGACGCAACGGAAGAAGCACGACGCATAGCCCTCGTGGCACACACCGGGCCCGATCGGCTCGACCTGCACGAGCACGGCGTCGGCATCACAGTCCACCTCGATGCGCTTCACCACAAGCTTGTGGCCAGAGGTTTCGCCCTTGAGCCACAACCGCTGTCGCGTGCGGCTGAACAGGGTCACAAAGCCCGTTTCGGCCGTGAGTCGGAACGCCTCGGGGCTCATGTAACCCACCATCAGCACACGTGCCGTGGTCGCGTCCTGGATCACGGCCGTCACGAGGCCGTTTTGCTTTTCGAAGTTCAGTTTCATGTTCTCTATCTCTCAAGTCAGGGGGAGTTCACAACAGGAAAGGCCCACATCCGGAGGGGATGCGGGCCTTGCAAATCGTGAGAATCAGTCTACGAACAGCTCAGCGGCGCGCCCTCCGGAGGAGGCCGAGATGATGATGCCGATGGATCGCAAAGGTGCAGATCGCCATTCGAACGCTAATTGTAGCACAGGCTCCCAGCCTGTGTCCCGCCAACTCCCTGCTACCTCAAAAGAGCCTTTGCAATCACGAATTTCTGGATCTCGCTGGCGCCCTCGCCGATTTCGGTGAGTTTCGCGTCCCGCCACAGCTTCTCGATCAGGTAGTCGTGCGTCATGCCGCGTCCGCCGTGAATCTGCAGCATCTTGTTGGTCGTGTTGCGAGCGGTTTCGCTGGCGAACAGCTTCGCGTAGGACGCCTCCTTGACGATCGGCAGCCCCTGGTCGTACATCCAGGCGGCCTTGTGCACGAGAAGCCTGGCGGCCTCGACCTCCATCGCAGACTCCGCGATCATGTTCTGCACGCTCTGCATCGCAGACAGGGGGCGATTGAATTGCTCGCGCTGCTTGCTGTACGCGATCCCCTCTTCCAGAGCCTTCTCGGCAATGCCCACGGCCATGGCGCCGATGCCCACCCGGCCCCGGTAGAGCAGCCCGATCACCTGCTCGAACGAACCAGGCGTATGCCACGCCACGGCGTCGTTCATCTTGAAACGCAACGTGTACGAAGCGCAGACACCTGCGGTGGCAATCCGGCCCAAGTCCTCAAAACCCGCCTGATCCCGCTCCATCAGAAACCCGGTGAGTTCGGTGTCGCTGACCCGCGCGATGATGATGAACAGCTTGGCAAACCCGCCGTTCGTGATGAACATCTTCTCGCCGTTGAGGTGGAAATATCCCGGCCGCCCATCGATCGGCACGGCCCGGGTCTGCACGCGCCGCGCGTCGCTGCCCGCCTCCGGCTCGGTGAGCCCCCACGCAAGCGGGATGTCGCCTCTCAGCGCACCGGGGAGGTACTTTGCGCGCTGCTCGTCGTTTGCAAAGTGCTCGAAGTGAGCCATGCAGAGCGCGTTGACCGCTGCGACGTTCATGCTCAGCGCGGGGTCGCCCTTGGCGATCATCCGGCACATCTCGACGTACGTGGCGCACGAGTAGCCCCGGCCTCCAAACTTCCTTGGCAGAACGCAGCTGGTGATGCCCAGCGCGGCTGTGCGCCTCCAAATGTCGTCCGGAAACGTCGCCTTCTCCCAGGCGCGGGTGCACGGCGCGACGTCTTCGTCGACAAACGTGCGAACTTGATCGAGGAACCGCCGCTCCTCGTCGCTGAAAGTGAGGATCATCGACCCAGATGATACCGGGGGAGCCTCCCTAGGGGCCCTCTTCACGCCCCATGAGAATCCTGAGGTCGCGCATCCCCTGTTCGTCGAGCTCATTCATCCCCGGCGGCGGCCGCCTCACGATCACAATGCTTCCCGCCAGGCTGTCGTGCAGGGCCTGCCAATGCGGGCCCAACCAGAGGGCGAAGAAACCCATGGCCGTCAGACCGTACGCCGCAATGTGCAATGGGGGGCGCAGCATGGCCGCATCTGCCGCAGGCAAGAACCAGCCCGCCAGCACCGAAGCACCCAGGAGGTTGACGGGTGCCCACTTCGCGGCATTGCGCACAACCGAGCGTGTGAAACGGAGCCTCGCCGCGTCTTCGTCCGTGACGCGGATTCCCAACACCCGCTTTCCAAACGTGGCGCCGCCCCGGCGAGACTCCTGAAACGCCATCGCCAACTCGCAGACGAGCACGCACCCGGCTCCGACGAGGAGATCGCGCGTCGTCGAACCTCCCCAGCTCTGTACGGCGGAGACAGTCAACCCCGCGACCAGTGCCGCATCCACCGTACACGCCTCCAATCGACGCCAAACGCTCGCGTACGCCATCCGGGTCAACCTGCCACACTTTGCGGCTGCCACCACCATCCTACATCGGATCTTCCCCTCCTGTGAACATGAAACGCCTGCATTGCCAGCGCGTCTCGAAAAGTCGGTGATTTTTCCGAAGACCTTGACTCTTGCATTTCATTGCTCCTAAACTAACCGCGCGTTCGTCTCTATGGACTGATGACCGTTGGTCCGGCGATGTGCGCCGATCGCGACGTGGCGATCCAGGAAGGATCAACACGCGTGTGGGTAGGATCCGCGCGTTTCGGACCGCGGAAAACCAAATAGGGACTGGGAGGACTCATGGAAGAGCTAGAACTCCAGGAAAAGCCTGGGCTGTTTTCAAAACTTGCAACGATCTTTACGCGTGGCGAACACGAGGAGGTCGAGGACGAGGAGCCCGCTGATGCGGGTGGCCGGACGTACCAGCTTCGCGCCGCCTACCGCTACCACGTTACCGTTCGACGCCAAATCACGTCCTTTGACGACGCGATGGCTTCGGCGCAGGGGCTCAAGCGTGGGGAGCAGCAGATCCTGAACCTCTCTGCGACCGAGCCGTCGATGCGCCAGAAGATCGTGGACTTCATGTGTGGCGTCAACTTCGCGCAGGAAGGCACGTGGGAGGAAATCGGGGACCACATCTACCTGATCGTTCCCGCCAGCGTGTACGTCGAGACCGCACCGCCCTCGGCGCGCTCCGCGTCGGTCTACAACTAACAATTTCGGTCCCTTTCAGGATCGAAGCCCCAGCCCCGGTCTTGATCCGCCGGGGCTCTTTCATATAATGCAGGCTTGGTTTCTTGGCGACCTGCGAAGAATCCAGAGCCCCCTCGTCCTCCAGTTGCGGTTCGTTCTTCGTGTCCGCTCCGTTTGGGAGTGGGGGGGGGGGGGGGGGGGGGGGGGGCCCGGCGGCCGCGCGGGGGGGGGGGGGGCGG